>JBHLJZ010000032.1:0-33418 GCA_048887165.1 Candidatus Hodarchaeota archaeon
TTTGTCGCTTATCAATACAATGTAAAACATTTATTAAAAGAAAAGAATAATCTCCTTAGAGTTATTCTCAAAAGTCCCACTAAAAAAGCAAGAGAAGAAATTGAGAAATATAAGATTAATTTAAATACAGGTCATGATGATATTCCGGGAGTTCCATATCTTCGTAAAGCCCAATACTCACATGGATGGGATTGGGGTCCAAAACTTCCTGATATAGGAATATGGCAATCAGTCAGGTTGATAGGATATGATAACTTACGAATTCTTTCAGTATATCCTGAGTATAAGTTTACATATTTAAAAGATCCTTTAAAACTTAAAGATCTAAATGAGATCTCTTCAAATGGAGTAGAATCTGTCAATATTAAATTAAATATTGAACTTGATACAAATTCAGAAACTATTCAAAATAGAGGCTATGAAGTTCAAGCTGAGCTTAAGGCGCCAGATGGACGAATATTTAAAAAAAATCAACAGGTGACAAGCAATATAGAATCAATAACTTTCGATATTGAATATCCTTATTTATGGTGGACTCATGATCTGGGTATTCCAAATCTTTATGAATTAAAGACTTCTCTTTTAAAAGAAAACGTAATTGAAGAATATTTTCAGAAAATTGGAATAAGAGATATTAGACTTATTAGAAATCCAGACAAATGGGGGGAAACTTTTTACTTTTTATTAAATGGAGTCCCTATCTTTGCTAAAGGGGCTAACTGGATACCAATAGATAGTTTCATTCCAAGAGGGAAGAAGATGGGGCTTTACTCAAGAAATCTGGAATATGCTAAAATGGCAAATATGAATATGATCAGAGTATGGGGTGGTGGCATCTATGAAGATGATTCATTCTATGAAACATGTGACAAATTAGGAATTTTGGTCTGGCAAGATTTTCCATTTGCTTGCGCCGTTTATCCTCCTTATAAGGAATTTATTGATTTACTTGAAATAGAATTTATTCAAAATATTAAAAGATTGAGGCGTCATCCTAGCCTTGCTCTTTGGTGTGGAAATAATGAAGTTGAATGTTTATGGAGAAGTTTGTTATATAATTGCGGAATATCTGATCCACAAATTATTGCTGAATACAAAAAAGGTTATATAAAGATATTTGAAGTGGATTTACCAGAATTAATAAAGAAATATGATCCTTCTCATCCCTATTGGCCTAGCTCTCCTTCTAATGGATTCGTGGGAGATAATTTAGGTTCAGTGCATTCAAGCTTGCCAGATAAGGGGGATTCCCATTATTGGGCTGTGTGGCATGAAAATAAACATTTTACAGCATATCGGAAATTTAACTCTCGATTCATGTCAGAATTTGGATTTGAATCTTTTCCCTCACTAAAAACGATAGAGGCTTTTTGTCCTAAAAATCAATTTGATTTCTATTCTCCAATAATGGAAAATCATCAGAAAAATTTTGCAGGCAATAAAAAGATTATGAGGTATATGCAACGAAGATTCTCAATCCCAAGTAACTTTGAAAGACAGATAATATTGTCTCAAATTACTCAAGCGGAAGCAATGGAATACGGTGTAGAGCACTGGCGCCGTAATCGTAATGAATATCATTGTATGGGATCTCTCTATTGGCAATTAAATGATTGCTGGCCAGTCGCAAGTTGGAGTTCTATTGATTATTTCGGTCGTTGGAAGGCACTGCACTATTTTGCTAAAAGATTTTACCAATCAATTTTTCCTAGTGTTAAAGAAAGCAAAGATGAAATAGAATTTTGGTTAACAAATGATTTAAAAACAACTTTTGAAGGTATATTCGAATGGAGATTATGGAATTCTGAGAATAAACTATTAATGGAAGGATCTTTTGATTCGAAGATACCACCTTGTTGTTCAATTAATCTTGGAACCGTAAAAATTAATAATAAAGAAGAGATTAAAGCCAATTTGCATAATACAGTAATATTTTATAAATTAAGAGATAATCAATCTAATCGGAATAGTATTTTCAACGGATTTCGCCTATTTGATGCCCCTAAACGATTTGATATCAAAAACCCCGAATTAACTTTTGAACCAGTTGATATTTCTGATAACTTGGATGATATAATTCTTAAAATCATAAGTAAAAAAATTGCATTTTTTGTTTATATCGACTCCAATCTTTTTGATTTTATTTCCTCTGATAATATCTTTTCTATGGAGCCAAATGAAATGAGAATTGTCAACTTAAAGAATATAAAACTTAAAGATTCAGAAAATAAATTTTCTAAAGATGATGTGTTAAAAAACATTAAAATAAGATCTCTCTATGATCTACTCAATGATAAAGATTGATTTCATAAAGATTTTTTATTTTTTCCTTCCTCTATTTCTATTTTTCTAGACGCTAAAATTTCTCTACATTCTTTTAATTCTCTTGGATAATATATATAAGTTATTATCCAAAATGAAACTCCAGATAACCAAACTAATAAAATTATTAATATGGATAAGGGTAGAAAAGAAATATCACGTTCAATTAATGAAGAAAGAAGTAAATTGCCAATAATTCCACCAATATTAACCATTACGCCATTTAATGCATTAGTTGAGCTTCGTAATTCAGGAACACACACTTCAGAATATATTGCAAATTGATTTCCTGAATAAAAAGAAGAAAATGTATAACCTACTAATCCAATTGTAATAAAAAACACCCATGATAAAACTATTTGAAGAGTATTATCTATAAAGAAGGGTAGCAGGTAAAATACTATGATGAGAGTTACGCCAATTATTAGACCCGTTATAGATATTATCATTCGCCCCTTTACTTTTCCTTGATTGTAATATAGATCTCCTAATTTTCCACCAATTATAGTTCCAAATAATATTCCCAATCCAGCTAAAAGATAGAGAGTTGTTCCATATAATCCTGCATTTGGATCATTTATTTTTGAAGTTAAATAAAATATTCCCCAATTTCCTAATGTAGAACCGGCTACACCATAGAATAGGATGTAAACTAAAAGTGCCATAACCGATTTAATTTTAAATAATTGAAAAACACTTTTGAGTGTTAATTTATAGTTATAGCTAAAATCGCCTTTAAAATTTTCAAATTCAGGTTCAGCTGAGCCTCTTTCTGGATCAATAGCTTTAAAGATGTATGTCAACAATACTAAGAATCCAAAAATAGCGCCAATACCATAGGCTATTCTCCATCCGTAAAAACTTAGATAGGTTCCTATCAAACCTCCAAGGATAATTCCCATACCAGATCCCAAGGCTAAACTAAACTGCATTGCCCCATATTTGTTTCCTCTATTTTGCGGCGGAAATAAATCACTAATAATAGAAAATCCGATTGGTAAAAATGCTCCTGTTCCAAATGAGGCTGTAATAAAAAAAACTAGATAAAAGTTATAATTAAGAGAAAATGCTATTAATCCATATGATAATATCCAAGATAAATTTGTTATAATAAATAATTTTTTTCTTGATATTTTAGCTGTAATTTTATCTCCTAAATATCCAAAAGTTATCATACCGCACATTCCTGCAAATAAGCTAATGGCTATTGCAATTCCTATCCCTATTTTAGTAGTTCCTGGAAGAAGTGCTAACAGATTTTCAAGATTAACAGGTAATATCCCAAAGCAAAAATAGATCATAAAATAAAGACGGAAGAGCGAACTAAAAGTCTTTTTTTTATTCTTTTCATTTACTTCTTCCATAAAATTAACCTAAATTTTTGAATTTAACATAATAAAAGATTTGGCAGATATCCTTTATATTCTTTTAATTTTTCTAAATAAAAACTAATTTTACAATAAATTAATTGGTGTAGCTAAAGTATCTTTATCAGTGGTTATTACATAATCGGGATGGTTCCTAATATAAGTAACTGGATAATCATCCCCTGGGAAACCAAATAAAGCGATTCTAAGAATAGTATTAGCCCAATCATAAGAAGAACCATTTCTACAATATAATCTTATTTTCTTAGCATTTAGGATTTGTTTCATACCTAAAGTAAAAGCTTCTTTAGGAAAGTTTTCTAAATTACCTCCCACTTTAGATCTTATTGAATTTATAGTAATAGTAAAATCATTCAACATTACCTTCCTAGGACCAGTTCTTATTACTCTGGGTTCAGGTTCATTGAATGCAAGATGTCCATGAATTCCAATTCCTCCGTAGCATGTATCTATGCCACCAAGATTTTCAATAATATCATTTAAATTTGATATATTTTCTTCATCTGGAAAAACAACTTGGGAAGATTTTAAGCCATTTTTACCTTTTAAAGGAATTAAAAATAATAATTTGGCTATTCTTTTAAAACTCAAAGGATGATTAACAGTTAGTGCATATCCATCATCATCACAGTATTCATCCATAAAAATAAACCAACATTTAGAAAGATTGAGATCATTTTTTTCAATCAGATCTACTAAATATGGATATTGACCAGTTGGACCTATAGGAAAAATCAATCTTGTAGGTTTTTCTTTAATATTATTTTCTTGAATTTCATCAAAGATGTCTCTAGCAAACTGTTGGTGTAATTTGTCTAAAGTATCACAAACAATGAGATGTTTACCGGCTCTCTGAATTACCTCTTCAGGAGTTAATTTCATTAAAAAACGAACCTCTTCTTTTCTATCTGCCATAATTACTTTTCTCCTTAAATTTTTAGGTTCTTTTTCATTCGAATTAATTCTGCTGCATAATTATTCCAATGAACTCCAAGATGTGCAATTATTATTTTCAGTCTTGGAAAAGCATTAGCAATATGGTTAATTCTCATAGGATGCATATACCATGATAAAGTTTTTTCTTCAGGAACTTTTTTAGCAAGAGTTACGACTCCAGTATGAAATAATATTGGTATTTTAAGATTTTGAGCTATTTCCCATAATGAGAAGAATTCCTCATCATCATACGGTTTTTTGGGAATGGTTACCTTTATCATTCTAAATCCTTCGCTGAATGCCTTTTCAATATCCCTTGGTCCATTTATTCCAGGTCGAATGAAACACACATTTAAATAATTTACCAATTCCACTTATACAACATTTTTCAATTCCAGATTTATTCTTTGTTTTAATTAAATGTTCTAAATAATCAGAAATATCATATAAATGGGCAAGGGCGTCAATAATTCGTATTAAGATATTCAATTTTTTTTGAAATAAAAATCTTTATTGTAGGATACCAATAAACATATGGAAAATTATATATATAAAAAGTTTTATGTAAGTAGTAGCATTTTTGCTATAATTAAATTCTTTGAATATAATGGCGCCAAAAAGTAAACCGAAGGATAAACAATTCAAAAAAGTTAGAGTAGAATGTCCGCAATGCAGAACTGTCCAATTTATAAATGTTCCGTCTAAAATTATAAATCAGAGAAGTCATTTAACAACAATTGGCATCCCTTCAAATTTTATATGTGAGCATACCTTTCAAATTTTTATGGATTCCCGTTTTGAAATTCGTGGGTATCAAGTAGTAGATTTTGATATTTCTCACATTGAATTTTCTAGTGAAGATTCAGATATCTTATTCGATAAACAAGAGCAAGAATTTGGTATTATTAATTATGAATCTTCTATAATAATAAAGAAAATTGTGAAATTTATAAGAGAAATCTTTCAAAAAAAGGGAGTCTTAGGAGGAGCGTTAATCACTTCTGATGGTTTATTATTATACTCGTCTTTATCTAATGAAATATATCTTAAAATAATTGGAGAACTCGAATTAAATAAAAACTACATAGAAAATATAAAAAACATCATCTTTATTATGGATGACAATCAAAAAGTTCTTTCAGAATTCATAATTCTTGAAAATATTAAATTAATATTGATCATTGATTTTGGCCCTGAAATAAGTATAAACGTAGCGTTTAACTATTTGTTAGATTTAATAAAAAGTATAATTAAAATAATTGATATTAGAATACAAACATATCCTAAAGTAAAGTACAGTACAGGTCCACGATGGTTATTTTCAAAAATAAGTTCTAAATCTATAAATGAGGATAATGATGAAATTGTCTTAGAATCTCTAGATATAAAACTTTCGAAATCAGTAATTCTTAATATTGAAGAGATTTTGCAAAAAATAGAAAAAGGACAATTTGAAGGAAAAATCTATATTAGTGATAGATATGTTAAACTAATGGAAGGATTATCTCTAACTCTAAAAGATGCTGCTGTTTTTATGGAAAATTTGAATAGAAAATCTTAATAATCTCTCACTTTCTTCATTAACTTTTAGTAGAGTTAAAAATTAATTAATAATTAAATTAATTATACATTTCAAATGACTAAAAAAGAAGGTTTTTAAAGTGAAATACTTCTTAGATAGTGCTAAAATTGATGAAATAAAATATGCACTTGATAATTGGAAAATTGATGGTGTTACTTCGAATCCAAAGCATATTAAAAATTCGGGGAAACCTTTCAATACTGTCATTAAGGAATTAGCTGAAGAATTTAAATTAATAGATTTTCCAATTTCTGTTGAAATTAATCCTCACCTAAAGAAAGCTGAAGATATGATCCAACAAGCGAAAGATTTTGCAAAACTATCAGAGAATTTTGTAATTAAGATCCCTTGTATTGAACAAGGATTAATTGCCGCTAAAAGATTAGTTGAGGATGGTATAAAGGTCAATGTGACTCTTGTTTTTACTGCTTCTCAAGCACTTCAAGTTGGTCGTATTGGAGCAACATATTGTTCTCCATTTATTGGATGGCAAGAAGCTACGGGTGTTGATTGCACTGAATTATTATCAGACATAATTAATATTTATCGAAATTATGATTTTCAGACTGAAATTATTGTAGCTGCATTAAGAAATGCTAAACAGATAGTTGAAGCTGCAATTATGGGAGCTGATATTGTCACCGCAGGATTTCAAGTATATCGAGATGGTTTTGAACATCCATTCACTGAAAAGGGTATAAAAAGATTTCAAGAAGCTTGGGATGATACTGAGTTAGGTTCCCTATAAAATTTATATCCTGATTTCTGAATGAGTGAATATTTCATTTTATATGAGCTTTTTTAATTGAATTCCTAAGAAATATAAAAACGAGTTTTAAATAACTCTTCTTCTTAAAAATATAAATATGGATAAAAAAAATCTCTATTTTATTGGTTTGATTATTTTATTTAGCTCTCCCTTAATTTTTGTTGCATTAATTCATATCTCAAGGTATATTATTACTCCTAATGATCAATTTTTTGTTTTACAGAAAGGTGATATTCCAGTAATCAATGGAAGTGAGTGGAAATTAGAAATCACTGGTCAAGTAGACCAAGAATTAATGTTTGATTATGAAAATTTCACAATTTTAAACTCAAAAAAGATAATAGCAACTTTGGAATGTGTTGAAGGTATATTCGGCACAGCAGAATGGGAAGGTATCCCATTAAAAGATATATTATCTCTGTCAGGAGTGAGAAATAATGCTTATGATGTTGTTTTTTATGCTGAAGATAATTATAGTGATTCTTTAACTATAAAAGAAGCTTCAGCAGAGAATATATTGTTAGCATTTAAAATGAATGGAGAAATTCTACCTGCTGAACATGGATTTCCAATCCGCCTAGTAGCTCCCGATCATTACGGATATAAGTGGGTAAAATGGATTGTAGAAATTGAACTTGTTAGTTATGATTATATTGGATTTTGGGAGGAAAGAGGGTGGAATGATCAAGCAATAAAGACTTATTTTTCATCTTGGATTGTACATGCTTATTTATTTACCATTACTTTTGTATTCGGAGGATTAGCATTTATTTCTGGTCAAAAGTATGGGTTAAAACCGACTAAATTTAAGGAGTTACCCAGAATTGTTTCAATTCGCTTTCATATTTTAACTTCTATATTATTTACCATTTTTTCTTTAATTGCATTTATATATTGGGGAATTTCAACCTTTTTATTAAGGGGAAGCGTATTTTATTCCCTACATGGAATAGTTGGATTAATTACTGTAATTTTAATATTATTAGGTTCAACATTTGGGATAAATAAATTCTCGAAAGAAGAAAAGAAAAGGATACTCCATGCAAAAATATCTATGGTAGCTTTTTATCTTTTTTTATCTTCAATTATTTTTGGGATTTTAATAGGAGTATCCGGTAGTATTAGATTAAATCAAAGGTTTTTATTTTAATTAAATAGTATAGCCTAAACTTACAATCTTTATAGCTCTTTAATTATTAATATTTATTATCAATAATCATGGTGATCTAACTGAAACAATTAATCCGAATTGGAGTTGTTTGTCTTGCTCGAAAAACGTTTGATTATATAGCAGCAGAAGAGATTTACAAAAAAATTCAATTAGAACTTAAAAAAATAAAAGATATTGAATATATCATATTTGAAGATCTAATTATCGAAATCGAAGACGCCCAAAAAGCAGCTAAGTTCTTAGTAGAGAAGCAGATTGATGGATTAATATGCATTAGTGGAACTTTTGCACAAGGACAATTAATTTTGGAATTAAATAAAATCCTTAGTTGCCCAATTTTATTATGGGGATTAGAAGAGTTACCCTATGATGGAGGTAAGATCCGCTTAAATTCCGTTTGTGGAATAAACCTAAACGCGAGTAATCTATATAAAGCTGGTGTAAAGAATTATCATATTGTAATAGGGGAACAAATTGATTTAGATTGGTTAGATGCCATTAGAATACTCAAATCATTTAACTCTTCTCGTATTGGTATTATTGGACATCGAGCAAAAGGATTTTTCAATTTAGATTATGATGAACTGGATTTGTATAGAGAAATCGGTATTTTAGCAGAACATTTCGAATTAAATGAAATTTTTAACCTTGAGGTAAATAATAATGATATTATAGAAAGAAAAAAACAAATAGATTCTATTTTTGATATATCTGGAATAACAAATGAGCAATTAGAAAAAGTAGCTGCACTTACAGCTAAATTTGATAAATTTTTAAACATATATAATTTAAATGCTGTCGCGATTAGGTGCTGGCCAGAGTTTGCAGCAGATTTTGGAATCTCACCTTGTGCAGCAATGTCGATATTACAAGCAGAAAATAAAATCTTAACTTGCGAAGGAGATATTTTAGGTAGCTTATCAATGTTAGCGCATAAAGCGATTGGTGCTAAAAGTCCATTTCTAGCAGATTTTTCCCAAGTTAATTTCAAGGAAAATTTTGGACTTTTATGGCATTGTGGAGTTGCTGCTTGTGATTTATGGGATGGAGAGTGTTTAAGATCATTGGATTCTTATTTTGCTGACGGTAAGGGTGTTACAGCAGACTTTGTCATGAAATCAGGTGATATTTCCTTACTAAGAATTGATTATGCTCCTGGTGAATATAGAATATTCTTACAGAAAGGAAAAGGAGTTCCAATGGAAAAAGAGCTAAAAGGTACTTATATAAAAACGATATTTAAAGATAATGTAAAAACCGTATTAAATAAAATAGTACAAAATGGAATTGCCCATCATATCTCAGTAGCGTATGGGGATTATATAAAACCACTTGAAATTTTTGCTAAATTAAAAGGTTGGAAGATAATAAAATGATAAAATTTGAACACATTAGAGAAGGTTTTGATATATATTTTAAGGATTATAAATTTTTTTCACATACTTCAAAAAACCCTTGTTTTGAAATAGGTATTGGTATCGGCAAATATAAGCAAAATCATGCTATGTTTAGAATAAATGAAAAAGTTCCGGAAAAATTAAAATATAAAAATTTCAGATTACTTTCTGAAACCCATAATCAAGTAATTGTTGAATTTGAATATGATGATATAAGTTTAGTTGTCGAATTTTTTATAAAGGAAGAGAAACTTCTTATTTCATTTAAGTGTGAGAACTCTTTAATTAATCGGTTATGGATAAAAATAGTAGCTGATAAAAATGAGGCGATTTTTGGATGTGGTGAACAATTTTCAGAGTTGAATTTAAGGGGAAAAAAAGTACCTATATGGGTTGAAGATGCTTCCCCCGCATCAAGAATGGATCACACATATTATCCACAACCTAATTTCATTTCAACAAACAACTACTTTTGTCATGTTGAAACTGGCTATTATTCAGAATTTGATTTCAAGAATGAAGATTTCCATGAGTTATACATTTGGAATGTTCCAGACGAAATTTATCTTGGAAAATATAATCTACTTATTTATGTTGTTAAAAAGCTTAACAAATTTCTTGGTTTACAACCAAGATTACCAGAGTGGATATTTGATGGAATTTGGTTGGGCATACAAGGAGGTCCTGAAATTGTTAACAAAAAAATCGAAAAAGCATTATCCAATGGGATTAAAGTTACTGCTGTATGGTGTCAAGACTGGCAAGGTATAAGATATACTTCATTTGGGAAACAATTATTTTGGGATTGGAAATACGATGAAAAAATTTATCCTAATCTTCCGCAATATATAAAAGAGTTAAATAATCAAGGTATTAAGTTTTTAGGGTATATCAATACTATGCTCGCTCTTGAAGGAGATCTCTATAAAGAAGCTTCAGAAAAAGGTTATTGCATTAAAAATCAAGAAGGTGAAGATTATCAAGTCATGATGACAGACTTCCCCGCGGCACAGATTGATTTTTCAAATCCTAATGCAATTGAATGGATTAAATCGATAATTAAAAAAAATATGATTGGAATTGGACTTGGAGGATGGATGGTTGATTACGGTGAATACGTTCCAATTGATGCAGCATTCTTTTCAGGTATTTCAGGAGAAGAATTTCACAATTTATCTCCCACTCTTTGGACTAAAGTTAATTATGATGCAATTAAGGAAGAAAATTTACTTGGTGATGTAATCTTTTTCGCACGTTCCGGATTTATTGGAGCATCAAAATATGCTATTATGCAATTTTCAGGGGATCAACGTGTTGATTGGGATGAAAGATTAGGGCTTCCTTCAGTTATTCCGGGAGCAATTAATATCGGTTTATGTGGGATAGGTTATTATCATTTTGATATCGGATGTTATACAACTTTTGGAAAATTTAAACGAGAGAAAGAACTGTTTATGCGTTCTGCAGAGATGGCAACATTTTCAATGTTAATGCGTACTCATGAAGGTAACAGACCTGATGAAAATTGGCAATTTGATTCCGATGAAGAAACATTAACTCATTTGTCAAGGATGGTACGCATACATGTTCAACTTAAACCCTATTTGAAATTTTTATCTGAAACTTATCAACAAGAAGGAATTCCACCAATTAGAGGTTGTTCTGTCCATTATGAAAAAGATCAAGAAGTACGTAAGGTAAAATATCAATATTTATTAGGAGAAGATTTACTTATTGCTCCAGTTATTAAGCCAAAAATAGATCAATGGAAAATATATTTACCTAGAGACAATTGGGTTCACATTTGGTCAGGAGAGTGCTATTCTGGAGGGTGGGTAACGGTTGATGCTCCCATTGGTCAACCACCTGCATTTTATAGGAAAGAATCAGAATTCTCAGAACTTTTTAAATCTATAAAAGATTTATAGATTTCGTAAAATCCTAATTACTATACTTAATTCCTTTAATAAATAAGATTTTAATTTAGATGAAATAAAGGATATATACTAAAACTTCATATTTTATAATTATTCATCCATTTAAGTGAAATAATTTGCCAATAGTAAAAGTTAATGATATAAATATGTATTATGAAATCCATGGAGATGGATTTCCCTTAGTAATGATAATCGGAGCATCAGCAGATATAAATTGGTGGGGAAGTTGGTTATATGATAAATTATCAAAAGAATTTAAAGTAATAATTTTTGATAATAGAGGTGCAGGAAAAACAGATAAACCGGATATTCCTTACACTACTAAAATGATGGCGGATGATATTATAGGTTTGTTAAATATATTAAAAATTGAAAGAGCTCATATCTTAGGAATTTCATTAGGGGGAATGATTGCTCAAGAATTAGCTATTAACTATCCATATATAGTTAACAAATTAGTTTTGTGTTCCACCAGTGCAGGTGGAACTAACTATATCCCACCTTCTAAAGAGATTTTTAATCTATTAACTAGTAATGAAGAATTAAGTCCAGAAGAGGTTGTAGAGCGCACAATTCCATTGTTATTTACAGAAGAATATATAAAAAGTAACCCTGATTTAATAAATAAATCAAAAACTTCTATTGGAAAGAATCCAATGCCCCGATTTGCTTATAAACGTCAGGTGGGTGCAGGATTTTCTCATAATGCAGGTAGAAGATTGAAAAAACTCAATATTCCTACTTTAATTATGCACGGAAAGAAAGATCTACTTGTTCCCACCAAGAATGCAGAACTATTAGCAGAGTTAATTCCTAATGCTAAACTTGAATTATTCGAAAATACAGCCCATTCTCTTTTCACAGAAGAGACCGATAAGGTTCTTGCTACTCTATTAGATTTTTTAAAAAATTAAATTTAATTAGATCTACTTGTTAAATTCTTCTAAGATTAAATTTATTTCTTTCATTAAATTTACTGGAGTATTCTCAAGCGACCCTTGAGCTGATTTTGGATTACCTCCACCTTTCCCTCCAAATTTAAGGATTAGAGATTTTAAAATGAGTTCTGCATTTACTTTTTCACTATTAGAGTGAATCTTAAGTCTTTTATCATCAGTTAATAGTAATAATAGTGAATTTTCCGGATAATCACTGAAGGATTTCTTTAATAATTTATGATCAATCATATAATTGAGAAGATAAACCGAAATCCCATTGATAACTTCCTTAGGAAAAGCCTTGCTTAAATTTAATATTTGTAATAGTTGATCTTTATTTTGATTCTGAACTAAAACAAGCTCATCTGATTTCATTTTGTATTTCTCATTAAAAGTTTCAATAGGTTCTTCGATGAAATTAGCCATATCTAAAATTTTTGTGTTAAATTCAGATATTTTTTCTAATGCCCTTGTTCCAACACAGTATTTTATTTCCTTTCCACGTTTGAATTCATATAGAAAGACTGGTCCAATTTCATTAGAATTATTTACATGAGTACCTCCACAACAGACTAAATCTAAGTCTTGTATTTCAATGACTCGAATAGGATCCTTTTTTGGACAATCACCTCGAATTTCCTTAGATTTAGATTCTAGATCTTTTGCAGAAATTAGCTTAGCTGAAATATTTCTGTTATATTTATTGCAAATTAGATTTAGGCATTCTAGGGCAGACTTTAATTGACTATAGCTTATTTCCTCCGAAATATGAAGCGATACGTCCTCAAAATTGATGTTAGCGCGTTCTGTATTTATTTTAAATTTATTTTTAAAGATTGCTGAAAAAATATGTTGTGATGTGTGAGCTTTCATTAATCCATATCTATACTCCCAGTTAATTTCACCATCAACTTTATCTCCAATTTTTATTTTGTTTAAAGATTCAGGAGATATATGATGAATTATCTTATCATCCTCTAAACTCACTTCTTTAATAATTATTCTTGATTTTCCGATAACAAGAATTCCTTTATCGTTTAATTGATTGCCACTTAATGGGTAAAACAATGTTTGATTTAAAGTTATTCCCTTCCTATTAATTCCAATAACTTCAGCTTTAAATTTTTGCTGATAAGGATCAATCCAATATAATTTTTTAGTCATTTTGAATACAAATTAAGTTGATTTTCATTATTTTAGATTAAATTTTCCTCTACTCGATCTAACCATTCATTTATCAGAGAATTAAACAAATTTTCTTGTTCGATTTGAAGATTGTGGCCTGCTTTATCCAACACAGAAAAAGTTGCGCGTGTGTAACTTTCGATTATCTTCCAAGCATCTTGATAGCCAACAGTATTATCTTGCCTACCAAGTAGAAATAAAGTTGGTTTGTCAAATTGTTTAATTAATTTATCAACGTTGAAAGAAAATGGATAACCTTCTTCGAAAATTTTTGTTAAGAACTCTAAATCTTTATCCTTTATTCCAGATAGTACTTCATTTTTATATCTTTCCCATACTCTTGGGGTTTGTACTACGATTGAGTCTACAAAATCAGCAACTTCAGAAGGTTCAATTTTAGCAATTAAATCTTGGTCTTCTATTATTGTAATGAATTTAGGTAATTTTCTTTTTGAAGGATTTGGTTCTATAAGAGGACAGATTAAACAAATACCATCTACAAAATCAAACTTTTTATATAGTAAACCTCTTGCTAAATAGGCTCCATATGAATCTCCAATTATTAAGAAGTTTTGATTAGGTATAATATTATCAATAAATTGTATAACAATATTAAGAAAATGATCAGAATTTTGAATCCAACTTTCTCCTTTAGTTTTACCCATTCCAGGTAAATCAAGATAAATACGTTTGAAATTAGGTCTTTCATTAAATATCGGTTCCATACAGCCTTTCAATAAGCGATGGTCAGGAAAAAATCCATGGAGCATTAGGATAGGATAACCTTCTCCATGAATTTCATAATATATTGTGATGTTTTTTAATCTACAGTCCATGATTAAAATAAATCTAAATCTAATAATTATTTAATTGAATCTTTTAAATTAAATATAATATTTAGAAATTTGAAAAAACTTAATTAAGTAGGACTTAAAGCAATGACTTTTGACATAATTATCCAAAATGGAAAGATTATTGACGGAACAGGTAATCCATGTTATCAAGGAGAACTTGGAATCAAAGATGAAAAAATTGTTGAAATAAAAACAAAACTCGAGGGTAATGCAGAAAATGTAATAGACGCAACTGATATGATAATCTGTCCTGGATTTATTGATATGCATTCGCATACTGATTATATTTTACTGATTTTTAATAAACTTACATCATTTATAAGACAAGGGATTACTACATTTACTATTGGGCAGTGTGGTAATAGTTTTGCCCCAATCCATCCAGATAGGGTTGAGGAATTTAGAAGATTCTATGCTAGTACAATTCCCTTATATAAAGATTATAATTTCGATTGGAATTCATTTAAAGAATATATTAAAAAACTTGAATCAAACAGATATCCCGCTAATATTGTTCCTGTATTAGGTTTTGAAAATATTCGGATCGCAGGAGGTCCTGGGTATGAAAATAGACCTCCATTAGAAGAAGAATATCGAAAAATGGAAGAATACATAAAAGAAGCTATGGAAGCTGGAGCTTTTGGAATGAGTACTGGATTAATATATGCTCCTCAAATATACGCAAAAACAGAAGAGATTACTAGATGTGTAAAAGAAGTTGCAAAATATAATGGATTATATTTTTCTCATATTCGCGATGAAGGAAACAACGTATTAGAAGCGATTAAAGAAGTGATTAAAATTGTAAGGGAATCAGGATGCAGAGGAGGTCATATTGCGCATCATAAAATTTCAGGGAAAAGTAATTGGGGGAAAAGCGTCGAAACGTTACAGCTGATTGAAGAAATAAACTCGCAAGGGATAAGCATAACTTATGATCAATATCCTTATAATCGAGGTATGACTACTCTTGTCACATTACTTCCACCCTGGGTTCATGAAGGAGGAATGGATAGCTTATTGGAGAAAGTTAAAAAGCGAGAGAATCAAGAAAGAATAAAAGAAGACATTAAAGGTAGAATACCAGAGTGGGAAAATTCTTTAAAGGAAAATGGTTTTAAACTCGTCTATATCATGATGGTTTCTTCAGAAAAATGGAAAGATATAGAAGGTAAAAGTATTAGTGAAATCACGAAAATTAAGGGAAAAAAAGATGATTGGGAGACTTTTTTTGAAATCTTAATTGATGACCATGCAGGAAGCATGATAACAATCGAATCTCAGAATGAAGAGGATATCCGTCGTATTATGAAAGGACGTTTCTATATGGTTGGTACGGATGGTTTAGGAGTACCAAGTAAGCCAACTTTAGGAAAATATCATCCAAGGTTTTACGGGACGTTTCCCCGAATTTTGGGTAAATACGTAAGAGAAGAGAAATTGTTAGTCATAGAGGATGCAATTCGGAGGATGACTTCATTCCCCGCTCAAAGATTAGGTTTAAAAGATAGGGGATTAATTAGAGAAGGTATGTATGCTGATATCGTTATTTTTAATCCAGAAACGGTCATAGATAAGTCTACTTATGAAGATCCTCATCATTTCCCTGAAGGTATACCATATGTTATAGTGAATGGAATTATAGTTGTTAATAAGAATAAACAAAAAAATAGATATCCAGGAAAAATATTACGCCGTCCTTCTTAAATTTTATTTAGAGAGTTATATTATCAATTATTTCTTCGATATGATTAAACGCTATAGAGTAATGACCCTCATTTGGTAAGAAATTTCCTTTGCAATTAGGAATTAATTTGCACATTTCACGTCCCATAGAGACTGGAACATTAATATCTAATTCTCCATGCCAAATAGTTACTTTCACTTCTGGAGACACTTCCTCAAGATTAAATCCCCAAGAATTTGCATATATTTTACCTTCATAAGCAGCACCTTTACTTCCTTGGCGGAAAGCTTCTGCTGTTTCTTTAAGAAAAAGAGATAGATTTTCTGGATTGTTAAATATTATTCTATCTGGTTCTGGTAATTTTGGAATATATTTCTTTATATTTTTTTGTGCTTTTACTAAGTTTGTATTTTTCCGGGCTTGAAAATATGTATATATTCTGAAGAGCCAGAAAAATCTTCGAACCATAAAAAAAAGAATCCTATTAAGACCTTCAGATTTTTGATCCAAGGGTCCAATTCCTCCAATAATAGCACAACCATTCAGTCGTTCTGGAATTTTATAAGCACATACTGCAGCATATGGACCGCCTCCCGAAATACCTTCTACAGAAAATTTATAGAAACCTAAGAAATCAGCAAGTTCAATAATGTCATCTGGCCAATCTAATAGAGAACGATTTTTTTTAAAATCTGAAAGCCCCATCCCAGGTCGATCAATTCCAATAAATCTTATTCCTTTATGAACAACTTTATTTGCTACTAAGAGGGATTCAAGACGTGATCCTGGAAAACCATGAAAGTGAAAAATGGGTTTACCATTAGGGTCACCTAAATCACTGTAACCCAATCTTCTTCCATCTTTTAATTCAATAGTTTGATTTATTTTCTTATTATCTAAGAGCATACTTATTTCTAAAAAAAATTCAATTAAAATTTATAAAAATATTTAACGTTGGAGCGCTTTTAAAGCTGTTTTAGTTGAAGTTTCTGCTTCTTCAGCAGTAACCATTCCAATTGTAACTGCACATATATTATGTTTAGTTATATAATTGTATGCTTCCTGTGGTTTTATCTTTCCCGCAGCTAATGTCTTCATCCCTATAAAATTATAATCCCTTTTATCATTGACAATCTTTTCTAATTTTTCCTTATCTTCCATGAATATTCCCATTGAATTAAATGGTATTAAAAAAGTCTTAACATCCGGTAGATTTTCAAATGTGAATTCTAACGTTGAAATAGGATTATGCGCAGCAACTCCAGGGATAACATCTCGTGATGATACTTCCTCTATTAATTTAATCAGCTTATCGTCTCGTTTATCTGAAACCATGCCATGTACGAAAATGATTTTTGCTTCTAAATCCACCAATTCATCTATCTTTGGATCAGGTCCAGGGAATGTTGAACCAGTTATTACAAAATCATCATAAGTCTCTTTCATGATTTTGGCTGCATCATTCAATGCTCCACCAGGTATTAGTTCAATGCCTCTTCCTCCTGCTTTATAACATGTTTCTAATATTTCAAGTACAGCGTCCTTATCATTTAAAAATTTCTTTCGATAAATACGAGCATTTTTTCCAAACTGAGAAGCTCCCATAAAAGGAGAAGTACCAGTTGTCACAAGAGGAATATCTTTTCCATCAATTTTACAAAAAATTCTAAATTCACCTATTTATTTCATTCATTTTGATTTACTAATTATAAAAAGTTTTGATCTTTAGAAATATAACTCTTTCCTAAATAAAGCTTTAAATAAAAAATTTATAAACACAAATAACAAGTATAGTATTATAAGTTAATTATAAACTAACTGAATTAAGAGATCTGATATGACAGATCCTAATGCGATTAAAAATAATCCTTTTAAGGAATTAGGAAAAATTCCAAAATTGAAATATAAGGATGGTTATTCAGTTCAATCAATTTATATACCATTACGAGATGGGCTTAAAATAGCTGCAACTATATGTTATCCAAAGGATCTCAAACCAGGAGATAAAATTCCAACAGTATTAACACAAACGAGATATTGGAGAGCAATGGAATTGAGAATTCCCTTCAGATGGATTCTTGACGAGACGGTCACTGATATCCCGAATCCAGAAATTATAACAAGTCGTGGTTATGCTTATATAAAAACTGATGTAAGAGGGACAGGTGCTTCATTTGGCACTAGAAATGTCCCCTTTTCTGATGAGGAAGTAAAAGATGGTAAAGATATCGTAGAATGGATTATTTCTCAACCATGGTCGGATGGTAATGTCGTAGCAAAGGGGATTTCATACACAGGTACCACAGCTGAACTATTTTCTACAAATAATCATCCCGCCATAAAAGCAGT
The DNA here is from genome assembly GCA_048887165.1 of Candidatus Hodarchaeota archaeon. GTDB lineage: Archaea > Asgardarchaeota > Lokiarchaeia > Sigyniarchaeales > SOKP01 > SOKP01. Next base: position 18,516 of record JBHLJZ010000032.1, read on the forward strand.
AATACCTGGACATGGATTCTGGGATCCTTATACTGATGTCGCATTTCCTGGAGGAGTATATGATCATGCCTTCATGCAATTGTGGTCATTTTTAGGAAAAAATTTGGATATTAATAATCCTAAAGTATTTAGACAAATTATGCCTGATGCATGGCTATTCGTGAAGGGAGTTAAACCAGTTGATGATGATGTAGAACTTAAAAATCTTAAAGAAGTAATGAATTTACACCATTCAAATAATTATGTCTATGAAAATACAATAGATAAAGACTTCAGAGATGAAGAACTTCCTGATGGAGTCACTATTGCTGATGTGAGTATCTATAAAAGAAAGGATAAAATAGAAAAATCTGGTGTTCCTATTTTGGCATGGTGCTCTTGGTTAGATTCAGGGTATGTGGATGCAATAATACATCGGTTTTTAAATGTAGATAACCCCATGATTGCTATTCTAGGAGATTGGAATCATGGAGCCCATTTACCCGCAAATCAATTCTTTCCTGATAGAACCAGTGTAACTCCTTCACCAAGAGACAAGATAAATGCATGGATGAATTTTTTTGATCAATGTGTTTATGGTACGGGTATTCAAGGCAAGACACTTTATTACTATACAATGGTGGAAGAACAATGGAAAAAGACAACTATTTGGCCACCTGAAGGACATAGCAATTTAAGGTTGTATTTATCCGAAAATTATTCCTTATCTACAAAAAAATCCAATAAAGAAGATGGTAAAGATGAATACAAAGTCAACTTTCGTGCCACAACAGGAAGAAATAATCGTTGGTGGGCTTTATTAGGATTACCTATAGTTTATGATGATCGAGCAAAAATGGATGAAAAGCTATTATGCTATATCAGTGAACCATTCAAAGAAGATACTGAGATAACTGGACAAGCAATAATTTCTCTTTACCTAGCATCTACACATGAAGATGGAGCGATTTTCGTATATCTTGAAGACGTGGATGAGGAAGGAAATGTTACCTATATAACTGATGGTCAATTTCGAGTTATCCATAGAAAAATATCAGATGAGACACCACCTTACAAAACATTATTGCCTTATCATACTTATAATAAACAAGATTCCATGCCATTAATTCCAGGAGAGATTGCAGAAATAAAATTTGGATTGCATGCAACATCCGTGTTGATTCGTAAAGGTCATCGAATCAAAATTGCTATTGCTGGAGGAGACAAAGATACTTTCTCAACATATCCAAAAGATGGTAGGCCTACTATTAAAATTTCAAGAAATAATAAATCTTCTTCTTATATCGATCTACCAATTATACAGCGAGGAATAAAATAAAAATATAGAAGGTGATTAATGAAAATGGAAGAAATTTTTCCCTTATTGAAAGATATGTTCAAAAAATCGATTGATATTCAAAAAGACGAATCAAATCTTTTAATTTCGATTATCATCAAAAGTAATGTCAAAGGAAATCTGGCAGAACCTGAAGAAATTATTATTATGTTAAAAATGTTTGGTGGATTAAAGGAAGATATCCCTATCGATATCGATATAAATAACGAAAGCCAAATAATTGAGTTGAAATTTGAAGATAATCCGAATTTTGAAAAAGTAAGTTTAATGATGGATAAAATTTGGGATAATGTTGTAGATATGCTGATACAACTTGTAGATGGAAATTATAATATAATAAAGGATATTCCTAATATTGATGATTAAATTAATTTTCTTTAAAATCACTAATTTTTTTTTTTAATAAGTTTAAAAAAGGTTCAATATCGATATTACCACCACTTATTATAAGACCGACTTTTTTGTTAGATACCTCAATCTTTTTGGATAAAAGTGCTGAGAGCGGAACTGCACCCGAAGGTTCAACTACAATTTTCATTCTTTCCCATAAAAATTTCATAGCCTCAATAATTTCCATTTCAGAAACAGTTAAAATTCCATCAACAAATTTTTGGATAATTTTAAATGTTCTTTCACTTATAGAAGTCTTTAATCCATCAGCAATAGTATCGGGATATGTGCTTGGAATAATATAGCCTGCTTGGAGAGATCTATAAGCATCGTCTGCAACAGATGGCTCAACACCAAAAACTTGAGCATTGGGACATAATCCTTTTGTCGCGATAGCAGTTCCACTTAATAAGCCAGCACCTCCTAACGGAGTAATTACAACATCCAAATTACCGACTTCTTTAATTAGTTCATAAGCTGCGGTACCTTGACCATTTATAATATAATCATTATCAAAAGGATGAATAAGAATAAAATTTTTCTCAGCTATTATTTTTCCTGCTGTTTTAGTCCTTGCTTCAAGAGTGTTATCACAAAATATTATTTCAGCTCCGTATCCTTTTGTTGCATCGATTTTATTCTGAGGCGCTCCCTTAGGCATGACAATAGTAGCATGAATTCCTAATAAAGAAGCTGCAAGAGAAACAGCTTGAGCATGATTACCACTTGAATGAGTTATAACACCATGCTTTTTCTCTTCGTCCGAGAGTTGACTTAATGCATTATAAGCGCCTCGAAACTTAAATGCGCCGACTCTTTGAAAATTCTCACATTTTAAGTAAACATATGCACCTGTAATTTTGTTAAGAGATCTTGAAGTCATTACTGGTGTTTTATTAACTATGTTTTTGATTCGATCATATGCTTCTTCAATTCCCTCAAAGGACAAATCATAAGACCTTGTATATTCTTTTTTTTATAATTTTTAGAATTAAACTATGTTTTTTTATTTATTATTTTAATCAAGTTTAAAATCCAAATATAATTCGAAGATTTTTGTGTTTTCGTTTAATTTGTGGGTAGAGGATTGAATAATTTTTTCAATAATTTCGGGATTTATTTTACTAAAAGTATCTCTGTTCCATTTTGACCAATGGGGTAATCCGGTAAAATAAACATTCCATAACCATTTATTCCTACCTTTTGATCTGGATTGAACTTCATGAGATAATAAAATCCAAAAAATAATTAAATTATCAGAAACTTTTGTATCTTCTTTTAACCATGAGCGAAAAAAAACTCCAAATGATAAGATCATCAAAACCCCTAAGCCATACTTTATCTGAATCTTATAAGTATCGCTTAAATGAATATTCTTTAAATCTTCCCAATCTATCTTATTAATGAGAGAACTTTTTGACACCTTTACGCTATCTCGAATTAGGTTATAGTAGAATTCTTTTGTTAGATAAGGTTTAGTATGAATAAATTGAAAAATTCTTAAAGCTCCTGCTATCCTCCATTCAAGCCATTTTTGAGAGTATGAATAAGCTTTTTTTAATATAAATTCTTTATCTGGCCAAGGATTAAGTATCTCTTTCAATATAGAATTAATTTCAGCATAAAAATCAACATAATGATCATAAATTTTGGCATAATTGTATCCCAGAATATCAATAAAAGTAAAAATGTTTAATAAGTCAAGAAAAATTTCTCTAGTTTGCTTTTTAGAAATTATTGGAATAAGTTCTTTATCAAATATTAATGAATAAATTCCATAAAAGGTAGATTCGCCAGTAAAAATAGTAGCTTGTAAAAGGTGATATTGAATGATTTTTATAATTAGTAACTGATCAATCTCAGAGAGATCATAAGAATCGAGTAAATTATTTTCAGATATTAATTGATAACTTTTATAGGGGTGATTTTTTCGATCAAAGACTCTCCCAATATCATGATATATCAGAATTAATGGAATTAAATTTTCATTCATATTTAAATATTTTACTATTTCTTCACGAATGGTCAGAATTGATTCGGTAGAAAGTGTATCATGTGAAAAAGCTCCATTTTTTAATTGAAACAATACTTTACAAACTCTGAATATATGTTTTATAGTTCTTATAAATTCATCTTTATTATATACTAATGCTTGTTTAAATATTGGATTTAAATTTGGAAACAATTTCATTAGATCATGGAATTGTTTACTATCTGTTACATTTTCAGCAGAATCAATTGAATTGAGTTCAATTGTGCTAAATATTTCAGAAAGCTCATCAAGCATTTTTATCTAATCTCGTAACTTCATGGAGTTTCATATTTATATTTAACTTGCGGTTGGGGATTAACTTTTCCTAGCAAAATTGGATCCTTTGTATTTTTTAACCATAAGTCTAATCTTTTTCTTAAATTATCGGCAATGCCTTCATATTCTGGCATCTTGATTAAATTAATTTGTTCGTTTGGATCAGTCTTTAAATCATAAAGCTCTTCATCTGCTCTAGGTTTATTATACTTATCTTTCATATATTTTCCAGAAGGAGCCATCAGTATTGGTGAAGGCATTTGATATAATGTATTAGATTTAATAAAATTTCTAATATATTTGTATCTCTCAGTACGAATTCCTCTAATTGGATCATATAATTCGTGATATGTTTTTTCAATAAAGATCTCATTTCTTATTTCCTTCTTTTCTCCTCGCAAGATAGGGAGAAAACTTTTTCCTTCAATATCTCCAGGAATTTCTCCTCCAACAAGTTCAAGTAGAGTAGGAAGAAGATCAATATTAGATAATAGAGTATCAATTACCTTTCCCCCATTGAATAAGTTTGAATCATCTTGATACATAATTAAGATTGTCTTAATTCCAGGATCATATAAAGTGCATTTTGCTCTTGGAAAAGGACTTCCATGATCAGTTGTGAAAATAAATAAAGTATTTCGTTTTAATCCGTTTTCCTCCAACATTTTTAATATTTTTCCAATTGTTTCATCAACTCTATTTATTGCTCCGTAATATTCAGCTAATTCTTTTCTAAATATATCATTGTTAGGTAAAAAGGGAGGAATCTTAACAATTTCTGGTTCTACAGGTTCTCCCCAGATTTTAAATGGTCTATGAACTTCTCCTAACCCGATATTTAAGAAAAAAGGGGACTTACAATTTTTATGGTCTTTGAAAAAATTTAAACATTCTTCTTCTATTACTCTGCAATTATATAAAAAGTCAATCTCAACTCCTTTTTTACTAGAGAACCTTTCTGTCATAGAATCATATCCTAACTCAGATGGTCTTAAACTTTCGTGTTGTAAACCAATTAAATATGTTGAATATTGATTTTTCTTTAAGTACATCGGAAGGGTCTTATTTTCAAGTGGTAAAGTCCATCCTCTATTTACAAGGCCCATTAAACCATTCTGATGGGGATATTTTGAGGTCATAATACTTCCACGGCTAGGTGAACACTGAGGTGCCGTACAAAAGTAGTTTGTAAATTTTACTCCATTATTAGCAATTTGATCGAGATTTGGAGTAGAAAGAGAATTCGGTGTTTGAATAGAGTCATAACAGCCTAAAAATTGCCCTTGATCATGTGTAATAAATAAGATAATATTTGATTTTGAAGACAACTTTATTAACCTTTAACAATTTGAATGAAAAAAAAAATTTGAATGTTTTTATTAGAATTATTCCGAAACTTTTGCTCTTCCAAAAACAACCGAGAACTATAAGTTAAACCATTTTTTAGTGAAAATTGTTCTTGCTGTTCTTCTGAACGATCGAACATTATTAATCATTAAGAAATCTTTATTTTTTTGAAAGATAATGAGTTAAATTGGATTATATAAAATAAAAATATACTCGTTGAATAAGACAATGATGTAAATCTACTGATTCTTTATATTTAGAGTTTATAAAATGTATAAAGTATAAATATCTTCCTCAATAATTATTAAAAAATCATTTAAAAAAAAATTTTGATTTAAATCAAGTGATTAAGTTGTCGGAACAAGAAATAGAGTTAAAGCATAGTAAATTAAATATGGCTTCTTATGGGATGGGAAGTTTAGCAAGAGAATTTATTAATATGGCATTTACCGCAACAGTCTTTTTTTATTATGAAGCTGTCATTGGATTGGAAGTATGGATCATTTTTTTATCCATATTTTTATTTGCAATCTATAATATGTTTAATGATCCAATCATCGGTTATTTGACTAATCGTCCTTTCAGATTCACTAAAAAATGGGGTCGTAGATTTCCATGGTTAATGATTGGTGGTATACCTCTTGCTTTAAGTTATATAATCGTGTTCACACCTCCTATTGTAGATCCTGTATCTGGGCAGTGGTTTTTATTCTTTTGGTTATTACTTACAGCATGCATTTTTGATACATTTCATTCGTTGTATTTTGTGAATTTCATGGCATTATTTCCCGAAAAACATCAATCAAATAAAGAAAGAAGGATAGCTAGTGGAATTTATATACCAATTGGGGTTATCGGAGTCGCCTTAGGGGCTTTAGTTCCTCCTCTTTTATTCAAATATCCTGGTCAAGCACCTACAGATCAAGTTTTATTTTCTTTTATAGTTCAGGGTATTGTGGTAGCACTAATTTGTCTTTTAGGAATACTCCTTGCAATACCGGGATTTAGAGAAGAAAAAGAAATGATAGATAATTATTTAGTTATTTATGAGAAAAATCCTACTAGAGATTCATTCTTTAAATCATTAAGGGGGGCACTAAAACAAAAATCCTTTTTAGTGTATATGATCATATACACATTGTATCAATCTCAAGTAACAACGATGCAGAATTCAGTAAATTATGCAGTTACTTACGTGATTATTCAACCTGCTGGCTTATCTATTAACCTAATGGCTACACTACTTTTTGCATCCTTTCTTGTTGGAGTAATCGTTGCAACACCATTCTGGCTTAAATTTTCTCATAAAGTCAATAATAATAAAAAGGTTATGCTACTTGGTTCTATATTCCTGGGAATTTTGGCACTCCCATTGTTATTTCTGACTAATTATTTAGCAGTTGTCATAACATTGTTTTTTTGGGGAGCTTTGGGACTTTCAGGTTTTTGGTTTATGATCTTTCCAGTTATGTCTGATGTTATAGATGAATCTGTAGTGATTACAGGTAAGCGAGAAGAAGGAGTCTATAGCGGGTTTTCACAATTCTTTGCTAGATTGGGAATTGTTGCTCAAGCAACCACATTTGCTCTAGTACATTATTTTACAGGATTTATTGAGGGCGGTCTCCCTGCTGTACAACCAGCGAGCGCTATATTAGGAATTCAGATACACACAGGTTTAATACCAGCGATATTCATTTTTATAGGAGCCTTATTCTTCTGGAGATTGTATAAATTGACCCCAGAAAAAATTCAAGAAAATCAAGATAAACTAATGAGCTTAGGCTTAAAATAAAGCAAACCCAATTCTTTGTTATTAATTTTTTTCATTTTTAATTTTTGAATTAAACTTTTCATAGTTATTTTCTACGAGTTCTACAAATTTTAGACAAACTACTAAAAAGTCTTTCAAAGTGGTTTTACTAATGTTTTGTGGAATATCATTAAGAGAATGCCAATTTACTGCTTTATTTTTTATGTGTTCCATTCCCATTAATGCTGATGCCTTGTATCCCTTATGAATATATCGACAAGCATCACATGCACCAACTTTAAGGCTCCCAGATCGCATGTTAACTAGGTTTGGATTATCCGCTTTTACCTTTGCATGAGCTTTTTGTAGTAAATGATTGATTTCTTTATCATAAATAGCACGATGCATATCTTTCTCAATTAGAAACATTTCCTCTGCTGCTCCACAACACTCTAATACAACTGTATATGAGTCATCAAGGATTCCTAAAGACCCATATTTTTCTACAAATGCTTCAGCCCCCCTATCTCCGACCTCTTCACTTCCTTGAGAACCGACCCAAACCTCAATGTTTTTAGGTCTATTTTGGGATAAAAATTTCCCTAAAGCAATTGCTACTGCACTTGCTGATAAATTATCATTAGCTCCAAGAACAACGGTCTTTCCTAGGAAACCTTTCAGAGTCCAAATGAAGAAGGGAAATATTAGAATTAAAGAAAAGAAGTATATTAGATCTACAATCGTCCATGAAAAAAGATAATACTCATAAATGAAATATATTCCAGAATTAAGAATAGACACCATAAACTTCCATATAGAAAAAATAAAAGTATGAATCAGATAATATATCCCTATGATAGCAATGCATTTTCGTTTCTTAGGTGAATAATTAGCAATATTCATTTCTCTCGCACTATCGGTATGTCCTTCAAAAATGAGTCTAAACTTTACCTGTTCCGATGGATAAATGATTCCAAAAACATTACTTGATTTCTTTTTTTTAAAGAAGAGCCAGATCCATCCTTTCATTAACATTAATTCTGAATAGAGCACCCAAACTGCTAGTCCAATGAATATTGCCGAGAAGAAAGGGATTGGAAACTTAAAAGGGATAAAAATTGGTGATAAAACACCAAAAGTTGCGGCAACTTTTATTAAACCTTGAGGATACATTGCCGGACGTGTGTAAAATTCATCAATAAAGGTCTTATCGCAAAATTTATCTAATTCTCCTCTTATCCATTCATTTGCTTTCCTTTCTGCTTCACTACAAGAGTATCTCGGTCCAAACTTTTCACAAATTGTATCAACGAAATCATACATATAATTTGAATATGAACTATCTATTTCCATTAGAAATAATCCCTTAAAATTTTAAATGATTTAATAATTGGGATGTTATTAATATTCGTTAAATTGTCTAAAAAAGATTTGGTGTTTTTTAATCTGATTTTATCGATTGAAAACCTTTTTTTTCAATTAATTTAAGAATTATTTGGAAATTATCAGAGTTAATATAATTCTTTTTCAACATATCAGAAAGAAATATATAATCTAAACTCATTAATTTTTTCAATTTGAGAGCCTTATTATATAAATCTTTTTCTTCTTCATTTAATTCAAAATAATCGGAGTAAGAAATTCTCATAGGAAAGTTTAAAGAAATATTTAAATACTTTTCAAATAAATCTTCAATACCATTAAAATCAGCTACATCTCCATTGAAATTTTTGATGAAAGTTCCAAATTGCTCACTGATTGACTCAGACAATAACTCTAAAGCTTGAACAAAACTTATAGAGGGATTTTCATCCATAATAAAAATGATTCTAAATTCCTTGAATTCAGACATAATAATTATTGAATTCTGAAATTCTAGTTTAATTGTTTGTACATGTAGAGCACTTCCAGTTAATTCAATACCAAAGGATCTTATTGCTTGTAAAAAGCCAGATATAAGAGTTGGTTCAAGATATATACCTTTAAAGTAATGTTCATATACATTTAGCCCCACATCCTTAATTGAAACCATTATATAATTAATACTTAAAGTATCCTTGAATTTATTAAATTTCTCTTGTTTACTTTTTTCCTGATTTAATCTATGATTTTTAATAACTTTAACTGATACAAAACTAGTAGAAGATATAATACCAGCACATAAAAAAATCAAAAATAGCATGTTAGGAGGGATACCATTTATATTGTTAGTTATTTGGCTTTTAGTAATATTTAGTAACAATGATTCCATACCTGCATCGCTTTGATTATGCCAATATATATAAGCATTCCAAATACCTTCATGTGGATTCGAGGAAAGAGTATAGAAGAATGAAGTTGACATTTCAGAAATAATCTTTGTTTCATTATATTTCAAATAACCAAAGGAATCATAGAGTTTGACTTTAATATATCCATTTAGATTTGATGTATCCACTGTAAATTCAATATCTTCACTAGATTCAAAATCGAGTTTAGGAACATCTAAATTAATCAAATTATTTGGAGAATTAGCTCTAATATTAAGAAAATCTAAATTAGAAATTGTATTGTTAGGTATTAGGATAAATTTTTCAATTTCATTAATTGTAACATTAGAAGTAATACTTTCCTCATTAAGTAAGACATTTAATATATTCCAACTTTTTGGGTAATAGAACTTCATAGAATAGTTATTTGAATCTTTATTGATTGTATGAGAAATTGTCCATAAATTATTAGAATTATTTGATACTTTCAAAAAACATGAAGCAATGTTTTGATTATTAATTTTCATGTAATAAATAGCATTAAACACAATCTCGTCAGAGATATTTGTATAAATAGGTATCTCGAAGTTCATTTCATTAGGTGAAACATCTATACTAGATATGTTTAAAAATCCTTTACCAACCTCTGTCTCATTTAAAACATTATAGTAAGAATCTTCTACTCTAGCAGTCATATTAATAGTTTCAGGATAATAAGAAACATTTGATTGTATTAATAATTTATATAAAAGAGGCTTCAACTGTCCTATTGTATACCAAACTCCTGTTCTACCTTGTTCCGCATGATATAAAGTAGGATCTATTGGATTATCATTGTTATTATAGAACCAAGCATAATAATCATTTCCTGTTGGATCTTCTGGAATTAAAGGATTATTTATTAATAGATAATAGTTTCCTGGTGATAAAACAAGTGGTGTAGTAAAATTTTGAAAATACCAGTTAGGGATTGATTCTAGATAAACATTCTGAGAATGATATGTAATGCTTTCATTAGGTAAGGGACCTTGTGGACCACTTTTGTATCCTGTAATTTTAAGAGAGGCATTTTCCTGCATACTACTACTTCTAAAACCATAGATGTATACCCCCATGATTTTTGTTTGATTAGACAATTTTATTTGTACTCCCCTGCCTAATCTTGTCGAGGGGGAACCATCATTGAAAATTTTTCCAATACTAGTAAATGAATCTTCAACTGTAATCAAGTCATATTTCTTTTTAATACTTGTAAAATTCACCTCTATATGGGTAATATTCCATGATTCACTTGGCAATTCAGTAATAATGGATTCTTCGTTATTTATTATCATGTTACTCTCTGAAAATTCTATAAAAGGAAAATCGACAGAAAATTCTTCAGTAGATTCTCCATTTTGAGCTTTCGAGTTGCTTATAAAGCTAAATGAGAATATGATTAATAAAATTGAAATAAATACAACCATATTTAATTTAGACTTTTGTGAGTTCTTCAATTAAATTACCGTTATTAAGACTTTATTTCAAACAAAACCCTGATTACAACATTTATTGTAAATTTTTTATATATATATATTGCTTTTGGTCTATAAATTTCCCTTTTTCACGTGAATTCAGCGAAATTTAATTTTATTAATATTTGTTTAAAAAAGATCGTGAAACCATTCTTTCACGTCTTTTCATGTAGACTGATATAATACCCCAATATTACGAAAAGAGTAATCTTTAAAAAAATGGAGTGTTCTGTTATAGGGATTATTTAACATATTGAACTGAAAAAGTATTATAATTAAAAGAAAATTAATCTATTATATATAAAATTCAATTGAAAATTTAAAATAAGCAAATATGAGGTGATCTTTATTCCTCCACATTGTGATACGATGGATGGTCCCGTGGTAAAAGCTGCTGAATTAGCGTTAAATTTAAAAGATGTTAAATTAATCCTTCCTTGGGTTCCTAAAGATTCTGAGAAAGAGTTAACAGAAGCATTTAAAAAAACTTTAATAGTAAGAGAAAAAGGGAAAGAAGAAAAAGAGGTATCTGATTATTGGTTTTTTGAAACGGCAGTTCGTTTACATAGAAAAGGAGAAGGAAAAGGATTTACGGGTTTAAAACCAGCAGGATTAGATTGGGGACCTGTGGTTCTTAACGCAGATCAAGCGATTGAGAGTGGCAATCCAAAACAAGTAATCGATTTAATTTTAAAAACTGCAGAAAAGGAATTAACTAATCGATTTGAATATGCAATATCAAAGAAAAACTATGAAAAGCATAATGTTGATGAGGCTCGTGAATATGTCCATTCAATGTTAGAATTTGTACTTTATTCACATCACCTATATAAATTCATTATAAGTAAGGAGCACCACGAAGATTAAAATTTTATATGATAAGTAAATATTGTTTGGATGCGATCAGGGGTTTATTACTAAGTTCTATCTTATAAAATATTTAAAGTATTAATTAAAGATGTAAATCACTTATGAAAATTTTCTGAATTTATAAATTTACCCTTTAGCTCAAATTAATTAGATTTATTAAGGGATTTAATTTAATTAGATTAATTTTAAAAAGAGTTATAACCATTTGAAAAATGGATCAGCAAGAAAAGGCAAAATTGAGTGGAATAACTTCAAAAAGTTTAGTATTCATTGAAATAATTATATATATCCTCTTTTGGTTAGGACCATTAACAGGTAACGTAATTTTAGTTTTATTTGGAGTACTTTCAATGGAATTTAGTGTCCCACCTAGTAGTCTTCTTATTGCTATTCCCTCATTTATGTTTCCTTTTGCAGTAATCCAACTCTTTTCTGGAGCTATTTCTGACATAAAAGGGAGGTTTCCAGTAATCCTTTTTGGTTTAGTTTTATTTGGTTTAGGCATGCTAATAGCAGCTTTATCATTTTCATTAATGACATATATTATTGCTAATATTCTTGGTGGTTTCGGTTTTGGATTTGTAAATCCTGTGTTAATAGCGCTTATGAGTGATATAACGCCTGGACCTAAAATTCCTAAAAAAATGGGTTATCTGGGTGCTGTTGCTAACCTTGGAGTTGGATTTGGCCCTTTAATCGCTGGTCAAATGATTTCATATGGGTGGCGTTATCTGTATTTGTTATTTGTTGTAATCACAGTAATGGGATTTATAATAATTGTATTATTAAGAAAACAACATAAAATTACAAAAATTACAAGCTTCAGACTTTTTCTTTCTCATCTTTCTCATGAAATTCGGCGAATAGTGGTATTATTAATGATTTTTTCAGCATTTTTAGCTTCACATACTTATTTAGCATCTATAATTTGGACATCAAGGGCTTTTATAGGAATTGTAGAAGAAAATTTAGCAGGTTTAATACTTGCTTTAGTTGGTATAATTGGTGCTTTAGCAGGGGTATTTATGGGGATTGTAATAGAAAAAAAGGGAGTTGGATATGCCCTTATTTTTGGTTTACTTACATTATTCATAGGAATGATTATTTTAAGTTTAGTTGGAAAAATCGAAATTGAAAGCCTTGGTTTTATCACAATTGGATTAATTTTCATGGGGATGTCAGGCGGTACTTTAATACCTTCAATAATGTTTTATAGCCAGACTTTATCAAAAGAAAGACGGGGCGCCCTTGCGGGTCTTGCAACAGCAGGTCAATTTATTGGAATAGCATTAGTACCAACTACTTATGAGTCTTTTTTCCATTCTGGAGGTATTGGTTTAGTCTATCTCACAATATTGATAGTTTCGTTATTACTTTTGGTTGTAATATCTTTACTTTATATACTAACAAAAAACAGATAAAATTTCTAAGAATTTTATTAAAAAAATGTTAAATACTCTTTTTGAACCATATCATCAATAGGTAAAATCCTTTAACAGGGTTATTTAAAAATAATATTAATCAAAAAATATATCATTATAAATTTAGAGCACAAATTAATCTTATAATAATAAATCTAAAAATTTGTAATAACTATGAGTGAAAAAACACCAAAATCAAAATATATTTTAGATGACGAGAGTGTTGATGAAGAGTTAATTGAAGAAGTAATAGAAGAAGAACCTGAAAAATTATCTGGCAAAGAGTTAGAAGAACACCTAAAAGAAATTGAAGAGATGAAAAAAAGGCGTAAATTAGAAAAAGAAGAAAAGGAAGAATCAAAAAAGATTCATAAGAAAAATATTGAGAATTCTTTACTGAAATTTTTAAGAAAGGGGAAAGTGATGTCTAAACGGGACCTCACGCACCTTTTAATCAAAGATGGAATAAAAGACTATTATTTTAAAATTAATTTAATTCAAAATCAAATGAATTTAGAGATTCCTCACATTGGAAGTGTTTTAAAAAGATTAAGATTTGAAAATAAGGTCAATTTTTCGATATACAATGGAGCCCACGTCTATTTTACTAACTTTGACTCAAGAACTTTGAAACCTAAAGCACCTAAAATTGATTTTGACTGGAAGAAATATAAAATTCCTCAAGGAAAAAATGAAATCTATGTAGCATTCAAAGTTCCTGGTAGTAGTAAAAAATCATTCCATCTTCTTGCTAGTTGTTTTCCTTCCGCAAAATTTGCAGGTTTTACAATTAATGTTGACAGGAAATATGAAACGAATCATTCTTTTACCATTTTTAAAGGAGTTCTTGAGGGATTTTTTGATGCAGATAAACTTATTCTTAAATGCTATACTACTGGTGAAAATGTTAATAAAACGCTATTTACCATAATACAAATAGGCAGAAGGTTAGTTGAAGAGTTATTAAAGTTGAATATGAGATACTCTGAAATTTTAACAATAATTAATCAAGATAATACAGCTTTTATACCTGTGGTTCCTATTTTTAGAGATATAGAAAGAGGAGCGTTCTATGATACTAAATATACAAATGCAATTAGAAATATCTACGATTTTCCTAAAAAGTATGAAGGTAAATTAATTTATGGAAATTTTTCATTAATATCTAATGAAATAAAAGATGAAGAATTTAATTTAACAGATTTATATAATTTTATAGATGATGGATTCGAGTTTCAAATAAAAGCATTTCTCTCAAATGCAATAATGCAGGATTGGATAATAAATCCAACAAAAGCATTAAATTACATGGATGAAGATGAAGAACTGGCAAAATTAGTAAAAGAATATCTTCAAGATATTGACACTGATAGAATTATACAAGAAAAGATTGAAGAATCAATGGAAAAAAGTGAATTCTTTAAAGATATCACAACAAATCTTTTGTTAACTCTCTTAGGACTTTCTCTTTTAGCGCAAAATGCAATATTTCAATGGATCCTTATTGGATTTTTTGTCCTTATTAATGTTTATTACTTTTACCTTAGAACTAAAAAATCTAAAAAGAAAATGTTTTGAAAATAATTTATCAATAATTTTTTTTTATATTATTTCTACTGAATTATTGATAATTCTTTATCATCAATTGGTTTCCCTTCAGTTTTTCCTAAAAAGTATGGATCAATTATAGAAGAAATTTGCTTAAAATCGTAATG
>JBHLJZ010000033.1:0-11913 GCA_048887165.1 Candidatus Hodarchaeota archaeon
TTAGCCTCTATAATCAAGAACTATGACAACATCAACATATAACTCGTAATTTTCGTCTTCATCATAATCGTGTATTTGGACCTTGTCTACCTCATCCAATTCTCCTTTTACTTCCATAAGTTCTGATTGTAGCAATATTTTTACTGGAGAATGCTTTAATTGTTTCCTAATTTCAACTGTCCCTGGAATTGATTGAGCAGAAGTCACCACAATTACTCTACCCGTGTATTCTGTCAACTTTAACGCAAGTTCTAAGGACTCATCTCCCGAATCAACTATTAGAATTCTTTTATCTCGTAATTCTTCAAGATTTGAAGGAATTTCTTTATACACTCCTTTACCCAGAAATTCGTCAATACCTAAAATTACCCTCACATCAAGTTGACACGATGTAGCAATCTCCACTTCAGGAGTTTCTCCTGTTCTATAATTATCGATTGCGGCTTTTAAAGCATCTGCGGCTAAATTACTACAATGCATTTTAATGGGTGGTAAGCCATCTAATTCATCAGCAACATCCTGTCTACTAACATTATATGCTTTATCGAGAGGCATTCCTTTAACCATCTCGGTTATCATTGATGATGTGCTTATAGCACTACCACACCCAAACGTTTTAAACTTAATGTCATTTATAATTTCCTCGCCTTTATCATTCTTCCCTACTTTAATGTAAATCCACATGAGATCCCCGCAAACAGGATTACCGACCTTTCCAACACCGTCAGCATCCTCTATTTCACCTACATTACGTGGGTTTTTAAAATGATCTAATACTTTGTCTGAATATTGAGTTGATTTCATATCTTTATTCTCACCTTAATTTAATTCTTTTAACATATCAGGAGGCGTTAAAGGGGATAACTTTCGCAACCTTTTGACTGATTCAGGTAAAATTTCAATTAATTTATTTATATCAGATTCTTTAGTGGTTCTTCCTAAACTGACTAGTAAAGACCCATGAGCTTCTTCATGAAGTAATCCCATAGATATTAAGGTATGAGACGGTTCTAATGTTTTGGAAGAGCAAGCAGAACCTGTTGCCGCAGCAATATTATTTTCTTTTAATGTTAAAATCAATGACTCTCCTTCTATATAATCGAATCTGAAATGTGCATTATGAGGTAATCTCTTTACAGGATGACCATTCAAATGTGAATTTGGAACTTTTTCTAAAATATTCTTTATCAATTTATCTCTTAACTCTTTAAGATATCCAGCTTCTTTTGACATTATCATTTTCATAATTTCTGCAGCTTTAGCAAAACCAACTATACCTGGCACATTTTCTGATCCAGATCGAAATCCTCTTTCTTGACCTCCACCGATAATTATCGGATTAACACGGACTCCTTTTTTAATATATAAGGCTCCAACTCCTCGTGGTCCATAAATATCATTCGAAGAGAGTGTAACTAAATCAATAGGAATCTTTTGTAAATCAAGAGGTATTACGCTCTCGCTCGCAACTGCATCGGTATGAAATAAAACCTTTCTTTCTTGAGCAATTTTACTAATTTCTTCTATTGGTTGTAAAGAACCAACTTCATTACTCGCCGTTGATATGGATATTAAAATTGTATCATCTCTGATTAACTTTTCAAGCTTATCTAATCTAACAATTCCAAATCTATCAACAGGAAGTCTACTTATTTTGAATCCATCTTTTTCTAAATGTTTAACAATGTTTAAAATTGAAATATGTTCAATTTCAGAAATTATTATATGATCACCTTTCCTTTTATAAAAATTAGCGCCTCCTATAAGAGCAAGATTGTTTGATTCAGTTGCTCCAGATGTAAAAATAATATCAGGAGCATTTGGTGCATTCACAAATTCTGCAACTTTTTGCCTTGATTTTTCTAATATATCTGTAGCAATATCACCATCACAATGAAGAGATGCCGGATTAGCAAATTTATCATTAAAATATTCCATCATTTCCTTTACAACTCTCTCATCAACAGGTTTGGCTGCCTGATTATCTAAATAGACACTCAAATTATTAACCTCCTTAATTGTATCAACATTATTTATTGTTATCATTAATTTATTAATTTTTATTTAGAATCAAAACCACTGAGTAGCATCTACATCCAAAACTAAATCATTTAGGGTTGCTGCTCCAACAATTTTAACACCAGGAATAAGTTCTACCTTTTCCCATCCCAACATCCTTTTTGAGGCTTCACATACCAAAATTTCAATTCCCATATCCAATGTCTTATCTATCATTTCTTTCACACTTGGAAAATTACCTAGCTTCATTTTATCTGCAACACCTGGCTTTAATATTTTTAAACCCATGCCCAGATAGTAAACTGTTGCTTTAATTTTCATAGCATTAGCAGTTTGTGCTAAAACTAATGGAGAATATTGACGTTCAGGGACATCACTCGTTTGTACATATAAAATATGTTTTTCTTCCATATGCTATCATCTCTTATTTCTTTTTCTTAAAGTAAAATACTAAATCATCACCATCTTTATGAAATTCCACTAGTTCTGTATCTGTCCTCTTTGCCCATCTTTTTAAATCTTCTTCAGCTGCAGGATCATCGGCTAAAACCTTAAAGCATTGTCCAACTTCTAGAGTTTCAGAGAAGTTTCGAACTTCAAAAAGGGGTTCGGGGCAATATAAACCTCGTGTATCTATTTCCTCATCATATTCAACTTCTTTACCTTTTTCACTGCTCAAATATAAAACCTCCTTATTTTCAAAATTATGTGTTAAATGTTTTAATAAGATTCAATATATTAACGACACAAAAAAGAATTAAATATTCTGATTATAATTTAATCAAAAATATATACTCTTAGAAACTTAGAATAAAACTTCTTTTAAAGTTATATTATAAATTATAAATTGTATTTAAATTGAAATTGAGAAGAGTATTATTCAACTATAAAAATAAAAAATGTAAAAAAACTACATTCCAGCTAATTGCTTTATATGTTTTACACCTTCTACTGCATCCTCGGCGAAATCATCGGCTCCGAGCCTTTTAGCTAACTCCATATTTAATGGGGCACCGCCAACTATTAACTTTACTTCTTCTCTAAGACCTGCCTCTTTAAGAGCTTCATGTACAACTTTAATCTGTTCAACCGTCATTGTTAAAAGCGAGCTTAATGCTATAATATCTGCCCCTGTTTCTTTAACTTTTTCTACAATTGTTTTCTCATCAACGTCCATCCCTAAATCGTGCAGTTCAAAACCAGAACTTAATAATAATGAACCTAGAATATTCTTTCCGATATCATGATTATCTCCCTTAACAGTAGCTAATATAATCTTAACTTTCTCTTGAGATTTATCTACAGCTGCTAAAGCTGGTTGAAGGATCTTAAATGCTTCCTTCATAGTTTCTCCTGCTAATACCAGTTCTGTAAGATAATATTCTTTTTCTTCGTATCTTTTCCCAACTTCATCCATCCCTTTTGTTAAAGCATTTAAAACATCAAAAGGCTCTTTTTGATCCACTTCTAATGCTTCCTTTACTGCGTCTGCTATATCATCCACTTCTAGCTCTATTATCAATTCTGTTAACTTTTCAAAATCCATAATAACTATCCCTAATCTTTTAGCTTTGATTAGTATTATATCCTAAAAATTATAAATGTTGGTTATGTTTAAATTTTTAGAAATTTAACTCACCTAAAAATTAATCAGAAAATTTGTTTAAAAAAAGGAGAAAGAGGGAAGCGAGAAAATCAAAGCCAAAAGTAAGGCTTCAGATTTGGGATAAAATTTAGTTACCATTTAATTAGGAAATTTCCTCATCGAGTGGTCTTACCATCTTGATTTAGGGGATATTATTTTACTTTTCACGGCTTCCCTCTGTTACTAAAGTATGATATGGTTCTATATAAACTTTATTTATAAAAACGATATAATTCGATATTCAATCTCTTATAAAATACGTTAAATAAAATTTTAAATAAATGATAATTATAAAAATAGATTTAAGATATAAGTAATGAGTCTGGAATGGAAAAAGAATTTTTAGAAGAAGTTCAAGAATTAGTAGATAAGGAGATACTAGAAGAGATAAAGAGAGACGGTCTTGTTATTTTCGCGAAGGATCTTGTAAAGGATTATGAAATCGGAGAATTCATTGTTAGGGCTGTAGATAATGTTTCTTTAAAGATCAAAGAGAGTGAATTTATAGTAATAAAAGGACCTTCAGGAGCAGGTAAGACTACTCTATTAAATTTAATTGGGGGTTTAGATTCTCCGAATTCTGGTTTTGTTTATTCTAATGGAGTAAAAATTAGTAATATGGAAGAAGAGTCATTAGCAACTTTCCGATTATTTAATACGGGATTTATATTTCAGAATTATAATCTAATAAGTACACTAACAGCTGAGGAGAACGTAATGTTCCCTATGAGCTTAGCTGGAATGAGCATCCATGATCAAAGGCAAAAATCTATCGATCTTTTAAAAAGCATTGGTCTGGGTAATAGACGAGAACACTTACCCTTTCAATTATCTGCAGGTGAACAACAGAGAGTAGCAATTGCTCGCGCTTTAGCTAATGATCCTCCTACCATCTTAGCAGATGAACCGACCGCAAATTTAGATAAGAAATCCAGTATTTTAATACGAGACCTTTTTAAGGATATGAAAGATGAACAAAAAACGGTAATAATAGCCACTCATGATGATTATTTAATAGAATTAGCAACAAAGATTCTTGATTTTGAAGAGGCTAAAATTGTAAAGGAACATATTGTTAGTTAAATAATTATAATTGAAAATGATAAGGTGTTAAAAAGATTTCACTTGATTTCGCCTTAAAAGATATTTACAGAAAAAAAGATATCTCTATCCCTTACGTGATAATGATTGCTTTAGTTATAGCTTTATCTATATTTTTAATTTATTTCACATCTTCTATCGGATTAAATTCTTTTTTAAATTATGACTATAATAATATCTATTATTTTACAGGTGGAATAAGTTTAATCTATTCTAACTTTAACATATTAATTATAAGTCTTGTTATGGCTTTAGCATTTATTGTTGTAATAGTGATCACAAGTACACTTATCTTAACTAAAAAAAGAGATATTGCCATTATGAAGTCATTAGGCTCGCTTCCAGGGAAACTTTATAATTATTATTTAACAGAAGTTTATGTTGTTTTCTTTATAGGTTTTCTGCTAGGATTATTATTAGGATTAGCTTCTTATGGGATTTCTGCTCTCATTTTTAGCTTATTAGGAATTCCTATTTACTTTTTTATAGACTTATTTTATTCACCAATCTTATTTTTTTCTTGCATTGGAGGTATTTTTATCGTTCCTGGCTTTATTTTAAGAAAAATTGGAAATCAAAAAATTGTAAAAACATTTTCAAAAGATATCCCATATTCATATGATGCGTCTAAAGGGCTCACATTTATTCCTAAATGGTTATCATTAATCGGTCTTAATTTTAAAACTTCTGTTGTTAATACTCTTAGAAGAAAAGGAGAGTTTAAAAGATATTTGATTGTTTTTTCGATTATTTCAGTAATAATGTTTACTTTAAGTATAGGAATATTTGTTTTGAATAGTTCTTCACAACAATGGATAAGAAAATCCCAAGGAGAGAATATTATTGCTATTGGTCATAGAGAAGTAGTCGAAAATTATTCCTTAATGTATTCTATGTTTTCGGATCCAACACTTTTGATTAAAAGTAATGATATAAATTTTTTAGAATCAAAATATCTCTTCAATTTCTCTGATGTTGAAGAAATTGGAAATATATCTGCTATTAATAAAATCGATCAAAGATTGATTAGTTTTTTTGATGTTGAAGAATTAGATGGATATCATTATTATGAAACTTCAGGCTATATCATCGTAGGACAGCAAAGAACGGGAACAATCCCTGTGTTTGGAATAAATACCAGTGAAATTATCCAAAAATTTGAAATTGAAGGCACCTATTTTAACGAATCTGATGCTAATATAAATATGGTTATAGGAGACGGTTTAGCTTATAACTTCTTTGATTATGCATTTGATCAAAGCATGTTTCTAGATGGATTAAATCATACTTTTCGTATCTCAGGAGTAGTTATTGATAGCCTTTATAGTGGTTATTCAGGATATATCGATATTGATATTATGAGGGAAGGATTAAACTATACAAATCAAGAAGTTAATCTTATTTTAATTGAAATTGAATATAATACTTATAATATGGTTCAAGAAGAATTAAACACAATTATCGCATCTACTCTTGGAAGTAATTTTACCTTTTCTAATTTAAATCCTATTTTTGAACAAAATCTGGCGTATATTTCGAATTTGACTTTATATCCTACTATTTTAATCTTTATAATGGCATTTATCTCGGTTCTCTCTTTATATAATTATCAAAAAGGAGGAATTATGGAAAAATCTAAAGATTTCTTAATTCAAAGGGCTATTGGCTCCAAATATAAATATATTAAACGAATATTATTCCTAGAAGCGATATATGTAATTATACCTTCTCTATCTTTGAGTTTAGGAATAGGAATGATATTAAATGCAATTTTTTTATTTGAAAGAGTATATCTACCACCTCTTTATATACCTTTAACGATTTTTGGGATCATATTTTTATCATTTATTTGCTTTAATTATATCAGTCTTTTTCCGATAATGAAAAAGGTTAAAAAGTTTAATATTAAAGACTTTGAAATCTTCTAAAAATTCCTAAATAGGAATTTACAAAAAATTAAAAATATATATTAAGAGTATTATGAAATATATATAAAGAAAAATTAGGATTTTAAAAATTAAAATTACTCCCTATGACAGAAGAAGATAACTTACGTAGAAAAATTAAGGATTTAGAATCAGAATTAGAAGCTAAAAACATAGAAATCATGAAAGCTCTTGATAAAATTGATCATCTTGAAGAGGAAGTTATGGGACTCCATGAAATAATTCCTGATAAAGATTCAAAGAAAAAAGGTAAGAAAGGAAAAGAATCTAAGAAAGATTTTGAAATAGCAGCTAAAGATAGAGAAATAAGAGAATTAAAAGATAGAATGGGATTTTTAAGGAAGGAAAAAATAGAAGCTCAGAAAGAACTTGAAAGGATCAAAATAAATGAAAAAGCATCCTCTTCTGTTATGCGTGTTGAAGATATTAGAAAGAATGATCAACCACCTCTAAGTATTTTAGTAAAAGAATTACAAGCAAAGATTAATAAACAAGAGTCGTTAATCAAAAGATTGAAGGGTGGAACATACTCGGGCGAAGATTATGAAGATAAACTTAAAGAACAAAATGAAGAAATTGAATCATTGAAAAATCAGATTGAATCTTTAAATCAGCAAATACAAGAAACAAGTTCAAAAACACAAACCAAACCTGATGAGGGAGTAAAGAAAAAACTTCTTGAGGAACTACAAGACAAATTAAATAAATCAAAAAGACAAATAGAGGATTTAAAAGATAAACTCAGCAAATATGAACAAAAAGAAAAATCTAAACATAAGGAAGACTCTAAAACTGCAACATTAAAAACAAAAGTAACTCAATTAACTGAAGATTTGATGGAAAAAAATAGAGAAATTGAACAATTAAAAAAAACTTATACTGATTCTGATAAAACTCCGCAGACTAATCCTTTAGAACCAGTGATAGATGAACTAAAAAATAAATTAAATAAGGCTAAGTCGCAAATAGAATTACTCCAATTTCAATTAGCTGATGTTCAAGATCAACCTGAATCTTCAAAGAAGGGAGCGAAAAAAGATATTGATGGAAGATTAAAAATACAAAGAGAAATGGCGAGACTTCTTCAACAACAACTAGATGATACGAAAACAGCATTAAAAACTAAAGAAGAAGAAATAGGAACAATCAAAAATGAAGCTATAAGGATTAAAAACAAATATGAGGATTTATATGGGCAAATAAGGCAAAAAGACAGACAAATTACTGACTTAAAAGCAGAATTAGATAAAGTTAGATTTGAAGTAAAAACTACCACAACTACTTCCTATACAGAAGATCCCCAAATTAATGTAAGAATTAATGAACTAAAGAGTGTTATAGAAGAATTAAATAAGCAAAACGCGCAACAAAGATTAGAAATTTCACAGTTAAGAAAAAGTACATAACTTAATGAACTTTAATGGAACTTATTATATTAGGATCCTCTGCTGCAATCCCAGTAAGGGAACGCAATTTACCTTCAATTGCTTTAAAATATAAAAATGAAATAATATTATTTGATTGCGGAGAGGATCTGCAGCGTAGAATTATAGATGCAGGGTTAAAGTTTAATAAATCTCTCAAGATCTTAATCTCTCACTTTCATGGAGACCATATAATAGGACTCCCTGGTTTATTATTTCGATTCGGTTTAATAGATAGAGATAAACCCTTAATGATATTTGGTCCACGAAATCTCTTTTTATATTTATATCTCCATAGAAAATTACTTGGGCTTAAAGCAAATTATCCAATATCAATTATAGAAATAGATCATATGAATAATAAATTAATTGAATTTCAGGGTTTAGAAAATGAAGCACCAATCAGAGAATTAGAAATAAATAATAATATCATTTTCGATTCAAAACGATATATTTTAAAGTACTGTGAAGTAGAACATTCTATTCTTACATTTGGATACTCTTTTATAGAAAAACCCCGTAGTGGGAAATTTAACCCAGAAATGGCTAGAAAATTGGGAATTCCAGAAAGTCAACTTTGGAAAAAAATGCATGAAGGGGAAATTATTAAATTTGATGGAAAGAATATTGATCCTTTTAAAGAAGGCATCGTTGGACCAAAAAGACCTGGAAGAAAAATTACATATTCCGGAGACACAGCCCCATCTGAGAACCTAATAAAATTGGGAGAAAATTCCGATATATTAATCCATGAAGCGACATTCTCTACGGAGTTATTAGATTTAGCTAAGGAAAAGAAGCATTCTACTTCTGTGGATGCTGCTAATGCTGCGATCAAAATGAAGGCTAAACAATTAATATTAACTCATATCTCTTCTAGATATCAAGGAGATTCTAATAGATTACTTAAAGAAGCCAAAGAAAAATTTTCAAACACAATTTTAGCAGAGGATTTATTAAAAATAGAGTTGTAATAGCTTTTAGTTTTTATAAATGATACTTCAGAAGTCCGAATTTCCTTTTTTTAAAAATAGAGAGAGAGAAAGTAGATAAAATAAGTCTTATTAAATCCCCCCCGCAATATGGGGAAGTATAACAATTTCATCTGTTTCTTTGATTATATCATTTTCGGAGGCTTTCTTTCCGTTTATGAGAATTCCAAAATATTTACCTTCCAAGTTTAATTCTTTTAGAAGTTCATTAACTCTCATTTGTTTTTCTGGTTTAAAGGTTTCATAAAGTCCTGTATCAATAAGTTCAGTAATTTGTTTTATTTAAACCACCTTCTTATATTTAATTTTTTGTACTTACTTTTATTTTAATTTAATAATATTATAACCACCTAACTATTTAAAATTAATTCCTTAATAATTTAGGTGTTAATTGCCAATAAAGTACAATTTTGTTTCACCTATTTTTAAGTATATATAGCAATTTGTTTTAATTTAATCAATTTTTAAGCAGTTCCTTTAAAATTTTTCTATTCTGGTTGAGAAAAACCAACCATTTTTATTCTTTTAATAATTTTTATAATTAGATCTTAAAAGCTTTTAAAGGGTTGATCTTAGATTCTTCAAGATAGTGATTATGGAGATTATGGAGAATTTTTGGAGAAATTGAGAGAATCCCTTGGAAAAGTTCATAATCTTAAAGATGAAGAAAGAAAAAACTTCATTCAAAATCTTGTTAAAGAAATTACTATATTTGCAAAAGATATAGCCGATACAGAAGAATATTTTGAATCAGGAGAATTTTTATATTCTGCAGCTGAAGTACTTTATGAGTTTGATGAGACTCAATCAAACTATTTATATAAGCTGATTATAAAATCATGGGAAAATCAAATCAGTTCATATAAGCTTCAAGCAAAATTACACGAAATTGCGGAAATATATCTAAGACTTGCTGATTTATACGCTGAAAAGTTAAATGACCAAAAGTCAGAAAGGAAACACATCCTGAATAGCATTAATTATTTAAAGCAAGAAAGTAAACTATTAGAGGAATTTAATGAAATAAGAAAATTAACACAAAATTACGAAAATATTGCTGATTTATATTTAAAAATAAATGACTGTAAACGAGCAACAAGATATTATACTCATGTTATAGAAATCGCAAAAAATTATCAATATTTTGATTTATTAGCTTATTCATATCAACAGATAGCTTCATGTTATCGAGAATTAGATGATTATAATAAATCAAAAGATATAATATTAGAAGGTATTGAGTACTTTTTGGTTATATTCGAAGAATTCGATAAAAAAAGCGATTATTTAACAATTTCTCAAATTAGTCAAGTTTTAAGAAAGTTTTATGAATTAACTGAAAATGAAGAACAATTCGTTATTTATTCAAAATATGAGGCTGGTGCTTATATTAATCTCGCTGAAAGACTAGAAAAAAAAGAAGAAAACTTTCAAAAGATAGCTCGTTATTATCGTGGAGCTGCATTATGCTATCAAGAAATAAATAATAATTTAATCGAATCTGCTTCGTGTTTTGTATTAGCAGGGAACTATTCAGAGAAAGTTGAAGATTTCAATGAAGCTGCAACAAATTTTTTCAATGCTGCAGTAACCTTTAAGGAATTAAATAATCTAGAAATGGCGTATAAACATTTTGTAAAAGCTGGTGATAATTATTGGAAAACAGGGGAAGTTAATGATTCTACAGAATGTTATTTGAATGCATATGATATTGCTGTTGAGGGAAATTTAGAATATGATAGATATGGGATATTCAATCAAATTATCAGAGGACTAAACCTAATTGCTAAAGAAGGTTTAAAAAATAAACAATTCTATACATCAGCAACGCTTATTTTAGAAAGTATAAAATTTTATCAACAGCTTGATACTGCTAAAGAATTTCTTGTTAATGAAATGGTAAGAAATGTGTATAAATATTATTATCGTGCTGCGAATCTACAAAAAATTGGGTTTTCTCATATAGTCCAATCTTATGTATTAGCAGCGATTTCTTCTATTCTTAACGGTAAAATCGAGAAAGCTTTGAAAATACTCTCAGAAATAGAATCTGACGGTAATACAGTTAAAAAGTATAAAGAGCTTGTTAAGTTGATAATAAAATGGGTTTCTGAAGGGAAACAAGTCGAATTCGACAACTTTCCTTATGAATTACAACGAATAATTCAAGGATCTGAAGAGATAATGTATCTCTTAAAGCTATTTAGAGGTTACAAAATAGCAGTATAATATCTTGTTATTCAAGAATGAATTAATGCTTTTACATCATAATTAAATATATCGAACTCTATGTTATTATAAAGAATAATTATGTTAAGGGTTTGAAATATGAGAAAAAATGTAAAAGCAACTATAATTATTGGCATTGTTTTAGTTGGTACAGCAGTTACTCTTTCAATTGTTTTACCTTACTTTAAAAAACCTACTGATTCAACTTCTCAATCTACTCATATCAATATTTACGTTAATTCATCTATTTATTTTAATATCACGTCTGAAATAACACAATACCAGCAAGATATAATAGATCAAGGTTTTACTGTGAATACTTATAACTGGTCAAACCAAAATGCAACGATTTTAAAAAACCATTTGATTAATCAAAGTCAACAAGCCTTAGGATTATTTGGTGCTGTTTTAGTTGGAAGTTTACCTTATGCGAATTTCAAAAATGGTTCAGAAATTTTTCCTTGTGATTTATATCTTATGGATTTAGATGGACAGTGGATTGATTTAGATCCTTCAGATACTTATTTTGATAATCATATTGCCGGATCAGGAGATAT
>JBHLJZ010000033.1:12013-32654 GCA_048887165.1 Candidatus Hodarchaeota archaeon
AAGCTTTATTTTATAACTTATTTGCGTGTTCTGCTGCTCGATATAAAGAAGTTAATAATATAGGAACTCAATATCTATTTTCAAATAATACTCTAGCATTAGTTGGCTCAACAAAAACTGGTGGAATGTGGATGAATAGCTATTTCTATACACCCTTAAATCAAGGAAAAGTTTTTGGAGAAGCATTTCGTTTATGGTGGTGGAATCCATTACATGGGCCATGGGATACAGTTTCCCAAGGGATGACTATTTTAGGAGATCCTCTCTTAACAATTTAAAATGAATTATAATCAATTTATTTTTTTTCTCTATAATAAGTTATATCTCAAAAATACCTACTTTATATTACATGAAAAATATTCTTCTTAGTTTTGATTTAGATAATACACTCATTAATAATAAAGAAGGAATTGTTAACTCCTTTAATTATGCATTAAAAAAGTACAATCTACCAAAAGTAGATGAAAATAAGATAGTAAAGATGATTGGAACTCCTTTAGATGAAATGTTCCAAATGGTCTCAAAATTCAATCCTAAATTATTATCTTCTTGTTTTCGAGAATACTACGGAGAGAAAGGTATATTTCAAGCTGAATTATTACCAGGAATAAAAGAAAAGCTTCAAGAGTTTAAGAGAAATTATATTACTATGGGCATTATTACCTCTAAAAAGCAAGAAATGGCAATACGAATCACGAAAAATTTAGAAATATTTGAATTTTTCGAATATATTATAGGCGAAAGCAATGAAGTTAATAGTAAACTTGACCCTAATTTACCAAAAATTATTATTAAGAGATATCCTGATTATAAAATTATAATCATTGGAGATCATCCCAAGGATAAGACTTTAGCTGAGAATTTAAATGTTCCTTTCATTGGAGTACTTACTGGACATCATAATACTAAAGAATTGATAAGTGATATTAAGGTAAAATATTTAATTTTACCAAGTGTTAAAGAGATAAAAGTTGAAAATATTCTTTCTTTAATTTAAATTAATTTAATAAAAAAGTAGGAAAAAAGGGAAAATTTCTTAATCCTTACCCCAAGATTCGTATTCTTTCATAAATTCTTCTGGTTTCCATTGTGTATCCATAAATTTCGGAATACCAGAACTGTCTCGAGGACCAACAACAACAAAAGCATTTGCCTCGTCTTCTAAAGCTCCACTTAATCGAGCTGCCATACCAGGTATAACTAAAATTCTATGTTTGACTTTCTCGAAAGCACTAAACTCATTAACTGCTTCAGCAATACCACCTGCATTAAATTGGCCCCCCGCTACTGCTGATTCTATACCTATTCCTTCAGTATCAACAACTAGTAAATAGCAATTAATATTAGCCCCTTGAAGATCCTGTTCAACAGGAATTTTAGTCATTCGATAATTGGAAGTTACAAAAATAGGAGCCATATCACCCGGTTCTCCAATTTCATATATTCCAGGATCGACAGCAGGATAAACCCTTGGATCAGAATAAACGCTCTGTCGTAAAGTCATAAGTGCTAGTAATGCCCAGATTTCGTCTTTTTCTTGTCCAGTATGTAATATAATCAGGGATGTCGCTATCGATTCCATAATGGCTCCCATAATTACTTCTTGATATTGATGAGTCCATAAATCCTTATCGTTTCCAACTTTAACTTGACTCCAATAAGATGCTGGTACTCCCATTACAGGCCAACCTGCATTGTTATTACCTTTGTCTATAGCAGCAGTTCTTAATTGCATAATCCGATCATAGGTTACCCCTAAGTTACCAGAACCGAAAAACGTACATGGATCTAACACAATTTCTTTTATACCAAGTTTTTGTAAAGTAGCACTTAAGGAAATCAATTCTTCCATATCTACTGATGTAGCAACTACTGGTAATTGGTTCTCAACTGCAAATTTTCCAACTTGTTGCCAGTTATCTTTTGTACAAGCATATAAAAGAGGTTTTTTATCTTTAATTTCAATTGCAGCTGCTAATAGATTATCTGGATTTAAACAACATAAGATAAGTGGAAGGTTTGATGACTCTGAAATCTTTTTTGCAGCAAGCTTAAATTGCTCTTTATCTTCTGAAACGTTCCTTAATGCTAATCCATTAATTTTTAAAACATCTCCTATCCTTTCTATAGTCAGCTCGGTTAAATATTGTGCTTTTTGCTCAATTTCTGGATCATCATCAGCCAGTTCAATAAAAATTGCGGTTTGATTATAAAATGTGAGTTGATGCCTCATTAATACTTCTTCACCACCAATAACACATTTTCTATCTCCTTTACCTAAAATTACAGGTTTCTGGGGGGGTGTGGTTATCATTTTTAATTTAGCAAGATTTTTCCCTTGCTTAGGATCCTGATTTAAATGAGTACAGTCATTTAATGTGATTTTCCTTTCTAATAGATCAGTAGCAAAAGCCATACAAGTATCATATCCACAATCCTTACAATTTGATTTATCTAATAGAGCATATATATCAAGTGGAGAAGGTCGTGCCATCTAAATAGCCTCCAAAACCTAGATATTTTACTTTTTATATGATTTTAATTGAAATAATTATGTTTAGAAGTAATTATAAATAGCAATTAAAAATTTGGTTTTTTTGAGTAAAATGCTTACAATTATAATTTTGTCAATTATTATATTGAATAGATTTTAGATTTCAAAAAGAATAAAACTTTTCAATTTTTTTCATACCTAAATGGTGCAAAATGATCCTGAATTTCAGAAATTTGATGCCTTATTTTATCCAAAACATATCGCTTTTATTGGTGCATCAGAGAAAAGCACCTTTGGCTCGATGCTTTATCTAGTAGCATTTAAAAAGTCAATTTGGAATGAAACATTTTATCCTGTTAATCCTAGCCAAGATAAAATTATGCATTGGAAATGTTATCCATCTGTTTTAGATGTTCCATTTCCAGTCGATACTGCTTATATTTCGGTAAAAACGAAGATCGTTCCAAAAGTGTTAAGAGAATGCGTTCAGAAAAAGATTAAATGGGTAATTATATTTGCTTCAGGTTTTTCAGAAACAGGTGACTCATATGGGCTTCAATTAGAACAAGAACTTAGAGATATAATTAAAGGCTCAGAAACAAGAATTATTGGGCCTAATTGTTTAGGCCCTTATAATGGAATTACAGGAATGGCTTTTTCATTTAGTGCTCCTATGGGAAATCCCGGATCTGTATCTTTTATGTCTCAATCGGGCGGGCATTTAAATCAACTTTTGGATGTTGGTACTAAGAGAGATATTAGATTTCGTTATGGCGTAAGTTTCGGAAATCAAATAGATTTGAATTGCGTTGATTTTTTACGACACTATCGTAAAGATGAAAAAACTAAACTGATCTCTGCTTATCTAGAGTCCTTCGGTTCAAGTAACGGGTATGAATTTTTTAAAGAAATTCAAAAAACAAAGAAACTTAAGCCTATAGTTATATGGAAAGGAGGCTATACTAATGATGGGTCTAGAGCTGCCTTTTCCCATACTGGAGCAATAGCAAGTGATTTAAGGTTATGGAATGCGATGTCAAAACAAACAGGCGCTATAATAGTAAAAGATAATGAGGAATTCTGGAATACTATTAAAACAGTTGAACTTCTCTTACCTGAAAATATTCCCAGTGGAAGAAATGTGGGGGTAATTACCCCTGGAGGTGGATCCTCAGTTAACACTACTGATATCTTTGCTTCTTGCAATTTAACGATTCCTGAACTAACTAAAGAATCTCAAGAAAAAATAGGAAATATTTTACCACGCGAAAATGTAAACATAAAAAATCCTGTTGATTTAGGTGCTATGGGATTTGTTGTTGACGTATTTAAAGATTGTATAGAAATTGTTGTTAATGATCCTCATATAGATATCATTATTATCCCACTTTGGCCACATTTTTTGTATACTCATGTTTTTAAAAAAATGATCCAAATCAAGAAAAATACAAAAAAACCGTTTGCTTTTTGCCTTCCTAGTATTGGTGATTCTATAGAAATTGCTCAAAGATTTGCATCTGCAAAAAAAATATTACATCAAGAAAGAATTCTTTATTACTTCTCATTAAGACAAGCAGCAAGAAGTCTTTCGCATTTATGCGAATATGTTGAATTTTTAAAATCTCAAAACATAAAGCTATATGGACTATAGCACATGCTTACAAATTTTCATACTTTTTCACAATTTCTTTTAAAAAAAGCTTTATGAAATGTCTCCCAATTTGACAATAATCGAGTTTTTCATTATTGGTCAAATTTTCAGTATTTAATAAAAGATCATGAATTTCTATAGCTCTTAATAAAGAATTGTTATTTATAATAGGAAACTCTTGATTAAAAGAATAAATTTGATTTTTATCCGTAGTCTCAAATCTTTGATAATAATTAAGATTAATATTCCCATTAATATCTATATACGTATTTTTTGCGATTCTCCCCGAACTCATTTTTCTTCACTCCTAATTTTCTGAACTGAGTGGTAATCGCAGTCTTTTTTGCATCCCATTTTTACTCCTTTTTTTCAATTTTGTCGGAATACTATGTAACTTTTCCATTTCTGTTCAAATTCACGAGATAATAGTGCTTATTATTCAAATTTATATAAACTATTATTAAACTTATATTAATTTGAGAGTGAAGGAGATATTAATGGATTAATAAAACCAAACTAAAAAGAAATAATTAAGTTTTTAGTCAAATAAGATATAAAACTTAAATTGAATTTAAAATAAGATAATTAAATTATCAAATAATACAATAATTTGTTTCGGGTATGTATTATGGGATTTATTGCTGGTTTAAAACAAATCTTTAAACGATATATTTATACTTCTATTATTTTAGGTTTTATAATTATATGGATTTTAATTCTCATATTCCAATATTTGTTTTTTGATGATGTATTTCGATCCTTTATCATAATATTAGGAGGTATTTTAATGCTATTTAGTATCATACTATTTCTCGTATCATTTATTAAACCCGTAAACAAAATGGGGAGACTTGTTATTATTATCGCGCTTTTAATTGCAATTACGATTACTGTTATTTTCACAGAAGAAATCTACCTTCCTACAAATCAATTATTCTTCATAACATTTCTAGTTATAAACGTTTTTTTCACCGCTTTTTTTGCTTTTAAATTCTGTATCGATTCAGCAACAAAAGTGGATGATTTTTTATATAAAAAGGAAAAATCAAGAAAGATTACTAGGACTATTGAATTTTTATTGTTTGGATTTTTAAATTGGTGGTTTTTAAGGGCGACCTGGCTTTTTTTCAGGAATAATCTTGATCCTCTAGCACAAATAGCTTCTATAATATTTCGAATAATAATATGGGTTAATTTAATATTAATAGGAGTAGTAATATTAAGAGCAATAATAACAAAGAAATTTGCATCATATATTTCTTTATTTTTTCTTCTAACTTTTTTCTATGTACTTTATTTAATTTTTGATTTAATTTATGGTGTGTTCTTTACATACGAATCGGGAGATCCAACTTATATTGTTCTTTCTTTTATAATTGATCTAGTTTTGTTTTTATATATCATAGGAATAGTTTATGATAGAGCCGATTATATCCAAAACAAGTTAAAAATACTTAAAATTGATACTATAGCATTATTTTTGATTATCATGAAGTTATATGTTCAAATTTCAAAAATAATTAGTAGAGCTGGATTAGAAGTTTTTTATGTGTTTCTTCAATGGGGGCTTTTTATAATTTTTATGTTTTTTACATTGCTAATTGGTGTATACTCAATTTTTGCTCATAAACCTAAAAAATGACAAAATGGAAATATAAGAGTCTTAATTTCTTTTTCTACTATTTTAAATGAAAAAAATTATAAAAAAAATCAAAATTAATTAATAATATTCGGTTTTTGTAAATAATAATGCAAAACAACCATAGAAAACACCTATCGCTATTCCACTGATTAATATCAGAATCATTGTAATTGTTGTTGCAGGTGGAATAAACATCGAAGGTTCTATAAATGCCAATATTGCCATCGTAACACCGCTAACAACTGAAGTTAGGAACCAACCTCCAAAACTTCCTCCTTTATTTTCACCCATTCTCCCTGCAACTAATGCTCCTACAAAGGGAGCTACAATAAATCCGATAAATTGTATCAATAACGAAGTTATAACTCCCAACTGGAATTGATTAATTAATAAAGTAAACACTTCTCCAGGAAAATATATTACCGGTCCGAAAAGAATTGTTAATATCATCAATGGATTAGCGCTTATTGCGCTAAATAATCCGTTGAGAGTTCCTTCAATAGTATAAGCGATGATAACAAACAAAAAATTTAAACCAATATAAGCGAGTAAGCTAAATCCAAAAGCTTTACCAAAACCCATTTTCTTCAAACTCTTTATTAAAATTTAATTTATTTAATACTACTGTATTAATTAGATTAGATTATCTATTTAAATTTATTTTACTTAGGAATTAAAAGTCTGAATTTAATAAAAACATAATTAAAATAAAAAATTAATAAAAAATATACTATCTTCAAAATTTAAATAATTATTATCTCTTATAATAATGACAAGATAATGCCCAGCAATCACTTAGAATTTCATGTAGGTAAATTAAGATACAAATATTTAAGAAAAATGTTAAAAGAATACGTTTCTAATCTTGAAAAAGAAGATAAAAGGATTATCCTCGGTTCAAAAATTGGTGAAGATGCTGCTGTAATTGATATGGGTGATAAATATCTAGTTGCAAAAACTGACCCAATCACATTTGCTACAGATGAGATTGGATATTATGCGGTGAATGTGAATGTTAATGATGTTGTTTGTACAGGAGCCACTCCAAAATGGTTCCAATCAACGATCCTCTTGCCAGAAAGAAAGACAGATGAAGAATTAATTGAAGGAATATATAAAGGTATTCATGATACATGTAAATCTATGAATATATCGGTAGTAGGAGGACATACTGAAATAACAACCAAGCTTAATAGACCAATTGTTATTGGATCTTTATTAGGTGAAGTTGAAAAAGACAAGCTTGTAAAAACTTCTGGAGCTAAAAGTGGAGACGCTTTAATTTTAACAAAAGGAATCTTTATCGAAGGAACTTCAATTATTGGCAGAGAAAAAGCAAGTTTATTGAAAGAAAAAGGATATGATTCTAAATTTATTGAACGCTGTAAAAATTATCTGTATAATCCAGGTATTAGTGTTTTTAATGAAGCACTTTTAGCAAATAAAAATTTTCACATAAATTCTATGCATGATCCTACTGAGGGAGGATTAAATACTGGAATTGCCGAAATGGGTATAGCCTCTAATTTAGGAGTTATAATTAATAAAAATAAGATAAAAATTTTACCTGAACCATTAGAATTAAGTAAAATTTTCAAGATCGATCCATTGGGAACTATTTCAAGTGGCTCCTTATTAATTTCAATAAATAAAAAATTTTCTTTAGCTTTAATTGAATTGCTGAAAAATAATAATATCTTTGCTGAAATTATTGGTGAATTCACGAATAAAAAAAATAATTTTTTGATGATTGAGACTAATGGCAGAAAGGAATCTCTTAATTTTTCAGAAATTGATGAAATCACTAAAATATTTTAATCATAATTTTTATTATTATAATGGTTTCAGTCATTTACCTAATATTTTTATTTAAATAAATTTAAATTAATATTATGTAATTACTGAATTTAGTTAAGGGTTGTTTGAAATTAAACTACTATTATTAAGTATAAGATCGGGGATAATAGAGTGAGCAGTTCTTTAAATACTATTTTGGATTACCTTGGAGATCATGTTAAAGGAAAAGGATTCAGCCTAAAACTAAATTCCAATGTGTTTTTTGACATAATTGGAAAACAGAATGAGAAATTCCAACATTTTCAAAACCAAATAAAATCCGATTGGGAAAATTTTAAGCTTCAAAATCAAAATAGAATTTTAAAGAAGACTTATACAACTTTTTTTTATCTAAACTTTCAAGAATATTTTAAATATTTTATAAGTAATTTCTGCGGTTTTAATGAAGAATATTTAGATCTAGTTATTAAAGAAAAAGTCTCTGATAAAAATTTATTTGTAGAATATAATTATTTGTTATCAGAAGAAGAAGAAAAAGATTTCATTGCATTTTCTAAAAAATTACAAGATAATCTCAATGGTATAACCACACCTTCTGGATATCTTTATTTAATTGTAACGATTTTTGGAGTAATATTGAGGAAATTGCTTCAAGAAGAATTTTACGTGATTCTAGATGCAATTATTATAAAAAATAGTGAAAAAAGCAATAAATTAAACTTCTTAATAGTAATTAAAAATAGCAAGGATGATATTTTTGAGAATTATTACTATATGTTTCTTTACTACTTTCTTCGACATTTTAAGGGAGTTCCAGATGATTATTTCAAAAAATTGCTAAATGGAAGAGAAAAATTATATAAAACAGCTTTGGATGAATATCCATCCGCTAAAGAACACTTAGTCGATTTACTATATTATTTCTTTAAGAAATGTAATTTATTACAAAATTTTTCGCCAATTTTAGATTTTCTTAACTTTGTTTGTTCGCGGGTGGAAGATTCGATATTTTCAAAATTTGATATAATTAAAAAAGAATTTTTAGATAATTTTAATTATTCTGAAGAGAAGAAAAACGCTTTCATAAGAATCTTTGATTTTTTAGATAAAAAATCAACTTTATATTCAACCTTTCAAGCAAATAATTTACCCTCACCTAAAGCACAATTTAATCTGTTTTTATTGTATACAAAATACTACTTTGGTAGTGGAAGTTTAGAAGCATTTGAAGTAGGGGATCTATTATTTTTACCAAGTAAATTTAAAGCAAAATTAGATCAGACTAATAAACAACTGAAAAATCAAATTAATGCTAGTACTATTAAGCAACTACAAAATTTTTTAAATGAATTCTCGATTATTTCAAATCTAAGTAATCCAAATTTAATTTTTGAAAAAATTTTCAATAAGAGTGTTTCTCAAATTAATTATGATTTCTTTAAAACGTTCTTAAGGAGCCTTAATTTAAGTTTAACAATATTTATCGACCGAGAGAATAAGATTCTTACAGAAAGTCCTGAACGTTCTCCCTTAACCTTCAATATTATTATTGACCATATTTGCCGAATGCTTTATACCTTAATTGATAAAATCTTTATTAGAGCTGATCCAAGCCATGCTTCAAACAACTTCATAGATCCTAGAAGCAGATACGTTGGAAAAAATATAGCTTTGAGAGTCTTAGAATTATTTATTTTTCAGGATTTAAATGTATCTGATGATGTATGGCCCGATTATATTATAAGTATGAACAGAGAAAATTTGATCAAAGACCTTAAATCCTTTAGTATTGATATTCCGGAAAAAAATTTCTATGGGTTTGAAGATATCGCAAGATTCGTAATAACCTATAATTTTCAATCTTATACAGATAAACTTTTATTCGAACAATGGCTAATTGATGAGCTGATAATCCCTCTAAATGAATTTATCATAAAAGTAAGATCTCTAATTAAAGATCCAAAAGATAAAAAAGAAATTTATGATAAACTAACTAATTTTCTATTAGATGGAGCCAAATTAGATGATAAAGATTTGCAAAAAAGCTTTAAATTTGTATGTGAACAACTTGCTACATTTTGGGAAAAATCCTAAAATTGAATTTACTCATCTTTTTGGCTTATATCAAATATCTCTAAAAAAGTCTGAAATTCTTTACTTATGTCAACAATAGGAATTTTATTCTTATACTCTAATTTATTAACTTGCTTAACAATAAGACCTGATATCATTTTTACATTGGAAGATAATTGTGGTTCAATCTCTGAAAAATTCTTCACACATAAAATTGCTGGATAAGATAAGTCTCTGAATCCTTCAATTATTATTAAATCAACTTTTAAGGGGCCATCTTCAATCCACTTAATTAAGTCTTCAATATTCATATCAGTTTTAAAAAAAATAGCATATTCATTAATTTGATTTTTAATAATTGAATAATTTGCGCCTGCTTGGGAAAATAAGAATGAATCTTTTCCCTCCTCATCAATTTTATGCTTATGGACATTCTTTATTACTGCAATTTCATAATTCAGCTGCTCTTTTAATTTTTTGATAAATATTTTAATAATATGTGTCTTACCACTTCCAGAATAACCAAATAGACTTATAATTTTCACAATAATTTACACAATGCAATATCTATTCTTTAAAATATTAAAAATGAAATTTAAACTTCGGTAAAAATAAAACTATTTCTTTTTTCAATTTAAGCAATTTAAATTGATTGATCATTGATTAACATAAATAAAACAATATAAACAAGTAATTCATTATATATCCAAACTAAATATTGTTAAAATTGAATGCAATTAATTCTGGAATATAAGTATGGAATATTTCATCTTTGATGCCAACTTTTTTATAATGCTACTCTCTGTGAAAGTGCGCCACTCACTTGACAATTTAAGCAAGATTGCAAAAGAATTAGCCTATAAATATCACATTTCCGAAGTTGTCTTCGATGAAATAAAGGCAAATCCTACTTATAAGGAAAAACTTAAAACTATAATAAATATCGAGAAAATTCTAAAATCTGAAATAGAGCTCATCAAATCAGATCTAAGTTCAATGTCGATAAAATTCCCAGCTCAGGATCCTGATCTATCCTTACTCGTTCTCGCTGATCGTCTTGTCGATAACGAAGATAAAATTCCGATATACCTTGTTTCTGATGATTTTAAGTTAATAAAAAATGCAAATCTTTTATTTAAGGGTAAGATCGAGACATTATCACTCTCGAGCTTTATACTAAAAATCCAAAGAACTATCTCTAATAAACAATTAAGAAATTATTTCAGCAATCTATGGAAGAAAAGTTTAAACTATACTCT
Source organism: Candidatus Hodarchaeota archaeon (assembly GCA_048887165.1). Lineage (GTDB taxonomy): Archaea > Asgardarchaeota > Lokiarchaeia > Sigyniarchaeales > SOKP01 > SOKP01. The sequence goes on from JBHLJZ010000033.1 coordinate 22,930, forward strand.
TACGTATATGATCGAACGGTCTAAAATTTACCCAGCTGAAAGTAAAATAACTTGGTTGATAGAGCGTGCTGTTTCAGTGACAGAAAGCTCGATTTTAACTAAAGATACACATTTTATTGGTAAAAAGGAAGATAAAGTTAAGTTTGAGATTGGGGCGAGTAAATATGAAGATGAAATACAGATAGCAGAGAAATATATAGAAGATAAAAAACTTTCTAATAGTGAGGAGAAAAAAGTAGAAGGAATTCTAAATTTTTTAGAAAATTTAAAGATCTCACGCGAATATGTGAAAAGAGCACGAAATTCGATTGTTAAAAACGAATCAAAGGATGCTGCATCATTTTTAAAAAAGGGGAATGGATTTTTAGTTTCTCTACTCCAATTAGCTGCTGGAGAAATAGAAGATCTTAAGCATTATGAAATTATTGAGCAACTAATTTGTTCAGAAATTAGTAAGATGGAATTTTTGCGGGCTTTTATATTAGTCTCTTTAGGTAGGGTTAGTTCCGCAATTGATTCATTAGAAAGAGCTGCTCTTTTTTCAACAATAATCCATAACCATCAAACTTGTTTAACCTTAAATTATGTTAAAGCTTTAATTCTATTATTTCACGGATTATATAAAAATGCAATTATGGCTTACAACTTTACTGAAGAACTCGCAGACATTTATAACGATGAAAGACTTAAACTAAAATGTTTAATTGGAAAAGCGATTGCGCTATATATTGAGGGTGAAGAGAAAGTTACAGCAATGGGTATTATGGATGAGATTTCTAATATAGATCTTGAAAAAAACTTTTTAGATGCCATCATTGTATTCAGTGAACTTGGAGATTATTTTTTAGCCCTGGGTCATTCACAGATCGCGACAAATTTATATAATGAAGCATTAGAAATTAGTATAGACTATAAACTGAAAATTAGAAGTGATATTCTAATAGAAAAATTAAAAAGAGCTTATATTGCAACTGTATTAAATGGTTACTCTGCAGAAGATATGATGATTGATAAACTTGATCTATTATTAGAGAAAGCCTATTCAGTAAAGGATGTAGAGAAATATAATGAGCAGATAAAAAAGATTGCAAGCTTCAATATATTATTTTATACACCATTTCCATATATATCTGGTAAAAAGAAGATTATTCCTTATCTAAAAATGCCAAAAGAGCTTCAGGAAGATTATTTAGAGGTTGTTCACTTTGAAAAAGCAGGAGAAAATAAATATCTTTTTATAGTCTCTCATTATGAATTAGGCTTATTAGGAATTGTAGTTAAAACAGATGAGATTTTTACTGGGATTGCTGAAAATTACACCTTAAAATTTAAACCCGAAGCCAAGGTAAAGATCTATAACCCTAGTGATGAATTAAAAGATACTTACTTAATTCGTGCGATGATTGAATTAACTAATAAGGATCAATGTGAAGTAATTTATACTTTACCTTCTTTTTTTAAGGCATTAAATCTTTAAATTATTCTTTTCTTAAATTTTTATCGCGCTGGCTTATTTGATGACTATGAATTGCACAACTGATACAATAATATTTAGTCTTGCTTGGGGCTTGTATAATTGTCCCTGTTTTTTTTAATTCAGCATACATTCTACCATCAACCAATGAGACTCTTCTTGTTACTGCTTTTGCTTTACTTCGAGCAACAAATCGTCCACATTTGGTGCACTGGACCTTTCCATGCTGTCCTTTGCTTGAACCGCTTTTTCCGCCGCTTTTTCTTTTTTTTGGAATGAAAATCAGCCTATAATATTTAATTTATTCTAATTCCTTATTTCTAAATATTTGAATAAGACAAAACTTAAAAAATTTATTATTTCCCTTGAATTTTAACCACTTTAGCGAAAATTAACAAAGATTTTCTAATTCTTGAGTATTATTCTATATTCTGAGCTTCATTTCTATTTAATGATTTAAATGAAAATATAAGTCGTTGAATAACCGTCATAATAAGCAATCCGATATAAAATAGAATAAAAATTGGGAAAAACCATGTAAAAGGGCTTCCAAAAAATAAATCAGTAAAATAGTAAATAAAAAATTCAGCAATAAAGGCAAACCACATTAGTATTAATCTTTCTGCTCTTTCCATGAAACCCACACCTCTCATTTCAATGCCTTCATTTTCTGCTCTTGCTCTAATATATGAGATCATTATCACTAGAAACAACATTATATAACCAATTACAAAATTTATTAAATTGCTAAAAATCAAACCTAAAATTATAATCGCATCCGATAATCGATCTAAATTTGAGTCTAAAAAAGCTCCAGATTTCGTAAGATTATTAGTTCTTCTGGCAACCTCTCCATCAAAAACATCAAAAGCACCTGCCCAAAACATTAAAAACGGAATAATCCATGATAGCCAAAGTTTATGAATGATATCAATTGCTAAAAAGAACGCAACTCCCACTGAAAATAAAAATCCAATATAAGAAAGTATATTTGGAGTGAATTTATGCTTAATCAAATACTTTACTGGAAGATCAATGAATCGATCTAAAATTTTTCTTTGATTTGTCCGTTTATTATTTACTACTTCTCTTTCGCTCAAATTGATTACAAAGTCCAAATATAAAAATAATTATATTTTAAAGTTCTCTAAAATAAAAAACTTTTCCTATTTATAACATTAAATTTAATTTTATTAGGCGAATTACAGAAGAAGCTAGATAAGATTGGTTTCCTAAACTTAAATTTGGAAGATTTAATTCTTTCAATTCGGCTGATTCTATGACTTCACCACTTTGACTTCCTATCACGAAAACAACATTATTTATTGAAAGGATCTCCGCTTTATATTTAAAAAAAGCTCTACCATTTTCATTTAGAATGTATATATTATATCCTTGCTCTCTCTTTAGTTTTATTGCTTCAATAATACTAATTTCTCTATATTCAATTGAGTTTAAAGGATTAACATGATTAATGTCACTGATTTGACCTTCTTTTATTAACTTAACAAAATAATCAGTTAGGAGAATTTCATTTTTTGGAAATATTTGATAATCTAATGTATTTGAATCAAAAATAAATGTTCCATACTTTTCTAAAAACGTCCAAATTTGAATATCTCTCTCGAATCCACCATCCTCCACTAAAGCAGATATTATACACCTAGAAATAACATCAAATCTGCCGGTACTACCTGGAATGTCTTTTATCTTATACTTATCAATGTTTACTGTTTTAGAATTGATAAAGAAGATAATGGTCATATTTGATTAAATCTTTTTTAATTGCCATATTAGAATATAATTTATAACAGCAACAACGGTAAGAGTAAATTGGATCGCAAAAAAGAATATTGGTATTCTACACTCTGAAATAATATCCCTTCTAATTTTGTGACTAAGAGATTTAAATATCTCTTCTTCGTCAAGAACTTCTGGTTTGAGTTTCATTTTTTCATCTAAAGTCATATTATATCATTTTCTTTATTAAAATAGGATTCACCATATCTAATTATATTATAAATTATGTTTTAATAACCTTTTTTTTTATTTTTCACTTCAATTTTATTATGGTTGAGAAACCAATTTTTGGAAACTGGAATTCAATCGACATATTAAATTCTTTAGACAATTACATTCTTTTTACTATGAAAGAGCCTTGGCAGATTATCGAACTAAAAATAGAAAATAAGCCTACAATCCTTGATTTTAATTTCAATATGGAATTCAAACATCTTAATAGCTTATTCAATGAAAGAAAAGAAAAATTAGATCAAGATATTGCAATAGTAGGAGTTGGTGGAGGAACTTCTTGTGATACTGCTAAATTTTTTGCCTGGAAATTGAAAGAACAATTAAAAAAAGATATCGGCCTATATTTAATTCCTTCTATTATTTCTGTAGATGCTTTTCTTTGCTCTTCCATAGCTGTAAGAATTGATAATAAAGTAAAATATATAGGAGAAAGTAAGCCAAAAGAGATAATAATTGATTTTGAATTAATAAGGAAAGCACCTCTTTATTTAAACAGAGCTGGTATTTCAGATACACTTTCCATTGCTTCTGCTTTAGGGGACTGGAAACTTGCGAAAGATGAGAATAATGAAAACTTTAACCAAGAAGTATTCAATAAGGCAAAAAAAATTGCTAAAACTTTAATGAAAGCTAGAAATGATATACAACAAGTTAATGAAACTGGAATTAAAGCAATGGTTAATGGCTTTTATGATGAAGTAAAACTGTGTGAACAATGGGGAAATGCAAGACCAGAAGAAGCTAGTGAACATTTCCTTGCTTATTGCCTAGAATCTCTAACTCATAGGCATTATATCCATGGCAACCTTATTGGAATGAATATTTTGATAAGTATTTTCTTGCAACAAGATTACGCTGAATTTGATTTTGATGAAATTCACCAATTTTTAAATGACATTCAACTTAACTGGACTGCTTCAGAACAGAATATAAGTCATGAAGATTTGAGAAATTGTCTAAAAATAATTAAATATTTTGTAGTTAAAGAAAATTTATTCTATTCTATATTCAATTCTCCAAAATTAGAAATAGATAATAAACTTATTCAACAAGTTTTAGATTTAACTGAAAGAAAATGAATTTTTTAATCTGATGCCAAATCTTTTAAAAATCCAGCATCAATTTTGTTGAATTCTTCAGCATATTTAACACCATATTTTTCCCCAATCTCACCATATACTATTTTTACAAGTAAATTCACTCTAATAGCATTAGGGACATCTTCTTCTAATAACTCAATATAGAGCCTATTAGCTCGTGCCAATAACAAATTTTGGTAAAACCAATTTTTTAATACAGTTTTATGTTCATTGATCACCTTTATTTTATTCTCCACATAATCAGTGATATCAACATAGAAGTTAATCACAGTAGGATTTCTCGCAAAAAGATAACGTTCTCCTACAGCGTGAATTTCTAGACCTTCTTCAAACTGTTCGGGATAAAATAGATGAAAAGAACTCTGCCAACAGGCTTCATTAACTGCTTGAGCGCAAATGATGTGGTCCATATTCTCTTCATCAATACCATTTAAATCAAAGGATACTACTAAATCAGGTTTGTATTTACGAATTAATCTGATTAACTTACCCCTTAACTCATAATAATCCACTACTGATAAAGTATCCGTTGGATAATCTAAATGAATTATTTCTTCGGCTCCTAAAGCTTTGTACGCCCTTTCGACTTCTATTCGATTTCGTGTGATAGCTTTTTCTTTTGTGATTCCAACACAGTCGGCAAAATCATCTGTAATCCTCACGCATATCAGATGATTTCCCTCATCTGCTAACATTGATAAAGTACCTCCCGCCCAAATTGTAAGATCATCAGCATGTGGACCGATTGCTAAAACATTTTTATAGACAAAGAGCTCTTTCACTGTTTTTCTTACAACTTCTGCTGCCTCTGAACCGACAGATTCTGTCTCATGACCAATAAATTTTCCGTTTTCAATATTGTCAACCCATACTTGAGGTTTTAAGCTGTATTGTTCTAATGGAATTAAATAGCCAATAGAATCATTCGAATTACTTATAACCATTACATTTTTATCATTATTATTTTCAATGATTTTAGAAAATAATTTTGGAAACGGTTCCCCAGGAATATGAACAATATCTATTTTACCGATTCTTATTTTGCTGATTGTGGTTAATGCTTCATTTTCTTGTAATTCTCTTTCAAAAATTCCTATTTTGAATAATAATTGGAAATCTGGATTTTCAAGTTTAATTTTTATATTTCGATGTCTAATTTCAATTGGAGCTATTTCTAACTTTTCAGAATTTGAAAAAATGTTTCTTATTTCAGAATACAAATCATCAGCAAAATTTTTCATTTTTTCAAAACCTTGTTCACAATAAATCGGAGATTGAGCCCCACAGAGCCCCATTGCGAACAACGAAACTCCCCCAAAATCCTTTTCAATCATATCACATACCAATCCGGGGTAATCGGCAGAAATAGAAACATTTTCTCGAGTTGTTATTTCAGGCTGAGCAGAATAAACCCATAAACAACCTACTGGTTCACTTCCAGATTGGAACTTTAAGATCTTAAGATCTCCATTTATGTCATTTTCGTCTCTATAATTTTCAATAAGCTTTTCTAATTTTGATTCAACATAAAATAAATCGACTTCAATTAATTTGCTCTCCGCTTCCAATACTGCATTTACAATAGCATTTATTAAAAATAGAGAATATTTTTTATTTATCCCTGACTTTCCGATAATTGGACCCCATAGACCCATAGTATCTGGTCCAGCGTGGGTATGTGTTGAGAAAATAAACACATTTTTATGTGGAAAGTCATAAGCTGATAATCTCTGCTTAACTTTCTTAATGAAGTCAGCTAAAAGGCCAATACATTCAACAGAAACCATTGTAATTTTTTGAAATCCATCAAATAATACAAGTGCACGAACATGAATATTATCATGAACATCCTTAATTTTCGGAGCCATCATTGTCATATATCCCGCAATATATAAATCCCCTATATCCGAAGGTGGGTTAATTATTTTCTTCGAAGCACCACATTTCATTACCATTCTTTATTTTCTCCAAAATTTACCTTTATTAATATTTTTGATAATATCTAATCAAATTTATACTCTTTAATTGTAAAAAAACAGTAAAAAAAAAAGAGTTAGATTTTTTAATAACTATATTAATTCGATTAGCTTGTAGTTCCCCTTTTTTTAGCATGTAATTCTGCTAATTTTCTTTTGTTTTCTTCAAGTCTATCTCCATGTATAGGCCAAAAGTATAATAAAACAAGGGCAACTAGGAGTATTAATATGGGCCAGACAATTACTAATAACCTAAGAGTGATTGGCGCTGCACTTTCGTCTCTAAATTCCCACTCTCCCCATCCAGTACCACTGAATACAATTGCTATTACTAAAAGATTGATAGCTCCAGAAAGTCTATTAAATAATGCAACAACGCCATAATAAGCACCTTCTCTTCTTACATCGATCCCAGAGCGAACTTCATCATCATCAATAACCTCTGCAATTCCTTGATCATATAAATATAAGGATCCACCTAATCCAATCCCCATTATTAATACAAATAAATAACCAGTTATCTCATCAAAAGCAAACATAAAAAGTATCAATGAGGCTGCCCAGAAGATTACTGAAAACATGTAAGACTTTCTTACCCCCCACTTATTCCTTAATTTCATCCATAATGGCGTAAAAGCAGCACTTGACAATAATGCTAATAAAATTACTAAACCGGGATCTTCCATGTTTAGAATATAGATTACATAAAAAGGCATCATTATAGGGAGTATACCGTATACAATGAAGATTGCTAACGCAATTCCACTATAAATCATGAAAGCTTTATTTTTAAATGTAATTTTAAATGATTCTTTCCATTTAGGAGCTCCTTCAACATCTTTAGAAAACTCTTTTCGTTCAAAAGACCCCCATTTAAGCATTATAGCAATAGTTATTAAAACAATTATCGCTGCTACAGCACCATTCAAGACAAATTGACTCATTGTATAAGGGTAACCATGTACATTTGCGATATCTTCAATGAAAACTTCTGGAAGTAAAAATGCAAAAATAAGTCCAATAATGGTAAAAACACTTCTCCAAATTCCCACTGAACTTCGATCTTCATTAGTGAGAAACATTTCAGGCCATAATCCATTAAAATTAACCGTATAAGTCGTAAAAACTAAATCAAATAAGATTAATATTCCAACATAGTAAATAAAGGTAAATAATTGATTTCCTGTTGGTGGAGTCCAGATGAAAATCATTAAAAGGCATAAAGGTATTGTAGCTATCCAAATCCAAGGTTTTCGACGTCCCCAACGTGTCTTGGTCCGATCTGAGAGAACACCTATTAGAGGATCGTCAATTGCATCCCAAAGAGAGTAAATAATATAACCAATGGACACAATCCAAACAGGTAGTCCTACTACGGCGAAATAAAAACTAAATCCTAAAAATGTAAAGTTTTGAAGAGATAAATTATCTGCTAACGTGCCGACTCCATAAGCTATTCTCGTACTTAGTTTAGTCTCATATTTTGAATTTTTTATTTTAGATTCAGACATAATTTTATTTTTGACATTTGTCTTTAAATAAATTTTTGTGTTGAATAATTTTAGGTTTTAATTTGAAGCAAAAACCAAAAGTCGAAAAAACAAAAATTAAATGAGTTTTTAAGGAGCCTTCCTAGATTATAGATTTTCTTTTTTTTTATATTTAATTAGATAAAAAACAGAGAAAATTAATCCTGCTGAAATAACTATACCAATAATTCCTGCTAAATAATCACTTTTAATCCAACTTAAAAGGGGTATCCATGGAGAAGATAAGTTCTCAAGCCACGATTCACCATTATTGTCTATTAAAACCCTTTCTAGGCCATCAGGGTTTTCAGAAAGAATTCCTATAGTAAAACCAACTGCTATCATTATCATCAGAACAATAACAACAACTACTATGGATAATATTGGTCTTCTATATTTTTTTATATTAAACATCTCTATTTTACCCCCAATAATGCTTCTGTAGTAATAAATTCAGGTTTAGCGCGATAAATATAATAAATTATTAATGCTGAAATGATACCCTCTCCCAATCCAATGAATATATGCCAAAAAAGCATTGCAGTAATAGCTATCTCAAATGGGACTGCATCAGCAATACCTATTTCAACTCCACAGATGAAAGAAGCAAACAGAATTGCAATATAGGAACCAATACCAGTAGCAAAAGTAACCTTAGTCTTTTTTTCCCACGATGTTTTATTTAAAAATAAAATCAAGGACTTAACAATATAAAATCCGATAATACCCCCAATTATTCCCATATTAAATGTGTTTGCTCCTAATGCGGTAATTCCTCCATCTCCAAAAAGACTTTGTACTACTAGTATTAAAAAGAGTACAATGACAGAAGCCCATGGTCCTAATATAACAGCAACTAATGTCCCACCAACTAAGTGGCCAGAAGTTCCTCCAGGGACTGGGTAATTAACAAACTGAAAGGCAAAAATAACTGCTGCTAAAACGCCAATATACGGAACAATTTTTTCTGATTCTTCTTTTTCAAAAATAATCTTAATTTTAAAATACCCAAAAACCATTACTATAATAGTAATCATCCATAGAACTATTATTGTAATAGGATCTAATAATCCGTCAGGAATATGCAATTTATAATTACCAATAATTTATACTAGATTGATTTTTGTTTAATGAATAACATTTAATTATAATTCAGTATGATTTTTAAACAATGTTACTCAAATATATTTTAGTATGAAATAACATCTAATAACTGGAAAGTAAAATATTACAAAAATTTAGAGAGACAAAATAGTTTGAAAGGCGTCTTACCATTTAAACATGAAGATGATAAAAAAATATTAAATCGAATTCATCCACTCGTAAGATTTATATTACCATTTATTTTAGTTGTTCCTTTTTTGATAATAAATGATGTTTTCTTGACGTTAACCATAATACTTCTTAATGTCATTTTGAGCATAGTATTTCGTTTGAAACTCGCATATATTCTTTCAAAACTAAGGGTATTGATTCCTTTTCTATTATTATTAACAATATTTATTCCGTTCTATATTGGTGAAACTATCATATTTCAATTGAATTTACACTTTAACTTAATTATTTATTTAGAATTATTTAATTTAGAAATACACATTTTTCTAAGAGTTTT
>JBHLJZ010000034.1:0-32471 GCA_048887165.1 Candidatus Hodarchaeota archaeon
ATAATAATATCTGCTGATGAATTATAAGAATTTTCCCTGTTTTTCCAAACTTTTTCAATTTCATTCATTGGATCTTCTTTATCTATAACTGGTCTTAATTCTTTCCCTTCATTCATAACTCTTCTATATATCTCTTCAATGCTAGCTTTTAATAGAACAATAAAACAATTTTTTTTTAAGTTTTTAATATTAATTTCATTTAAAACAATGCCCCCTCCGCATGAGATAACTACATTTTTTAAATTAGAAACTTTTTTACATACTTTAACTTCATAATCTCTAAATTTTTCTTCTCCATCTTCAGAAAATATTCTGGGTATTGGTTTCCCTGCCATCTCGATTATAATTTGGTCGGTTTCTATAAATTTGTAACTTTTCCCGAGATAATCGACTAGCGATTTTCCTACTGTAGTTTTACCAGTTGCCATAAATCCGATAAGTGCGATAGAATCTTTGGGCATATTGAATTCTCTTAGCGTCATATTTTTGTTTTAAGTTAATTTTCGTTATTCTTCCGTAAATCCATGCTTTCCAATAGCTCCTTTTTCTAAGCCAATATAATTTCCAGAGATATATGCGAAAAAATCAAATTCATTTGGATTTAAATTACCATTTTTAATATATTTTGGATCTGAGTGTGTTGCAACAACCTCACCAAAATAGCACACGTGTGAGCCTAACTTGATTCGGTTAATTACTTTACATTCCATATTCCATGGAAATTCTTGTATCATAGGTACTTGTACGATAGACGCTTTTTCTTTTGTCAAATTTAATTTATGCCATTTGTTAACATCTCTTCCCGATCGCGTACCTATATAATCTGTTTCTTTTAACTGTTTAATTGTGGGATAATTAATTACGAATTCTTTGTGTTTCTCAATTAATTCATATGAGTGTCGTTTTGGTTGGATAGAAATAACAACAATAGGTGGTTTTAAGCATACTTTACCAACATATGCTAGGGTTATTAAATTAGCATCATCTCCTACGCCAACTGATATTACAGCTGAAGGCATTGGAAAAGTTGATATACTAGGTTTCAGAGTTAATTTCTTCATCTTATAATCAAATTTTATTTTTAGTTTGTTTAATAGTTATAAATTTAATAATTTCACATTGTTATATTAATTTATTAAATAAATAAGATTAAACTTTAGTCAATTTGCTTGTAAATGATAAGAGGTGAAACAAAATTATTATAAAACATCGGAATTTTGAACCTAAATATGATTCCTCCGTATTTATTGCTCCAACAGCATCTATAATAGGAAAAATTTGGATTAAAAAAGATTCGCGAATAATGTATGGTTCTGTACTTGATGCAGAAGGTTCCAGAATCGATATTGGTGAGTGCTCAATAGTATGTGAAAATGCGGTTCTCAGAGCCACAGCATTAGGAGATAGGGAATATCCTGTGATAATTGGAGATCATGTCTTCATTTCACCACAGTCAACTCTTATAGGGTGCAGCATAGAATCTTATTCTTATATTGCAACGGGTGTTACAATTTTACAAGGGGCAATCATTGAATCTGGTGCTGCTGTAGCAGTAGGAGCGTTCGTTCATGCTAACACAAGAGTTCCTAATAATTCATTTATACCTCCAAATTCAATAGCAATAGGAGATCCAATTAGACTCTTTAGTCCGGACCAAAAAGAAGAATTAGCTAAAGCTATAAAAGATATTGAATTTGCAAAAGTAGCTTTTAATATAGATGCGAAATGGGAAAATCGTCAGCAGAGATATGAACAGGCTACAAGAGTTAGATCAAAAGAATTTGAGAGCCATTTTAATGATGAAATATTAGGTTGAAGCGATTAGATGCTATATAAAAAGAATAGTTAAAATTATAAATTATTTTAATTCTTAAACAAATTATTAGTTTTAAATTATACCAATCATTTGAGCTATGCGATTTAAAAATAATATCAATGGATCTACAAAAGTATTATGTATTATAGGTCATCCAATTGAACATAGCATGAGTCCCGTTATGCATAACGCTGCTCTTCAAGAACTTGGACTTGATTTTTTGTATATAGCATTTGATGTTAATCCTAATCAATTGAGAGAAGCAATAAGCGGACTTAAAGCCCTTGGGATTAAAGGATTCAATGTAACAATCCCTCATAAGGAGAGAATCATTAGATATCTTGATAAAATAGATCCTTTAGCAAAAAATATTGGAGCCATCAACGTGGTTAAAAATGAGGATGGATTTCTAATCGGTAGAAATACAGACGCTTTAGGGGCTAAAAAAGGACTTTTAGATGCAGGATGTGAAATAAAAGGAAAGAATATTTTAATTCTAGGTGCGGGAGGTACCGCAAAAGCTATTTCTTACATCTTAGCTGAAGATGCTAATAAAATAATAATTGCTAACAGGACTGAAAAAAAAGCTGTAGAATTAGCAAAAGACCTAAAGAAAATCGCAAAAGTTAATGTAGAAGGAAAAATTAATAGTGAAACAATACTTAAAAGTGAAATAGCTAAAGCAGAAATACTAATAAATACAACTCCGATTGGCATGTATCCAAAAATAAATCAATCACTAGTACCAAAAGATCTTTTACATTCTAATTTATTTGTTTTCGATGTGATTTATAATCCTTTAGAAACGCAATTGATAAAGGATGCTAAGGAATATGGATGCAAAACATTATCTGGATTAGATATGTTAGTTAATCAAGGAGTATTAGCATTTGAGTGGTGGACAAATAAAAAACCAAATGCCAATTTAATGAAAAGAAAAGTAATTGAATGTTTAGAGATGAAATAATGTTGGGTAAAGATTTAACCATAATTGGTGGTGCTGGAGGGATGGGCCAAGTTTTTGGAAGTTATTTCAAAAATTACGGTTTCAATGTAACATTAAATGCCCGTAATGAAGAAATTCTAAGGAAAGTGGCCAATAATCTAGGAGTAAAATATGAAATATCATTAGAAAAGAGTGTTAAAGAAGCTGATATTGTAATGATTTCAATTCCTATTAAATCAACTCCCGATATGATTAGAAAAGTCGCTCCATTTATGAAAGAGGATGCTATACTTTTTGATGTAACCTCTTTGAAAAATGAAGTATATAAAGCATTTAAAGAGGTCAGTGATATTTACCCAATTAACTGTATTTCTCTTCATCCCATGTTTGGTCCTGGAATTACAAATTTGAAAAATTATGTCATTATTTATTTAAGAGTTGGAGGAACTGAGAACTATGATAATTACATTGATGAATTATTGACTTTATTCAGAAAGGATGGCGTTATTCTTACCGAAACAACACCTGAAATCCATGATCTAAGAATTGCTTTGACTTTGGGAGTACCACATATGCTTAATATAATATTTTTAAAACTTCTTAAGAGTTCTGATGAATCATTAAAAGAGTTAACAAATTATACAGGAACAACATTCCTACTTCAGAAGGTTTTTGCTGAGAGTATCATTCAAAGGGAGATGGAAATGTTTAGTGATATTCAGATGGAAAATCAAGAATTTCATAAAGTAATAGATTTATTTGAAAATCTAGTAAGCCAGTATAAAGATATTATTAAAAATAAAAATAAAACAGAATTTTTCAAGATTTTTACAGAAGGATTGGAATATTCAAAAGAAGATACCCACTTTTTAGATTCATATGAATACTTCTATGAATTTATGAAAATTTTAAAAAACGAAAATAAAAAGTAAAAAATTCAAATTAATCAATTTTAGTACCACAGAAAGGGCAAAATTTAAGTTCGGCTCTTTCATCCAATTGAACCCCACAATTAAAGCAGTATTTAGAGTGGAATTCAACATTGTCTTGTTCTTTTTCAATTGTTAAAATTGGTCTAACTTCATAATATTTATTTATCTCTTGATTACTCGAATTTGATTCTTTTTCAACTAACTCTGGTTTGCAAATCGATTTACAATGAACACATCTTATAGGATCTTTTCCATAATAGATGACAAGATAAATAATTAATCCTATACCACCAGTAAAGATCAATAATATAATCATCAAGCAAATATCAGGTTCTTCCCGAGTAGTTAAAACGTTTGAATTGCACTTAGGGCAATACAATGTTGACATTTATCTAACCTCTTTTAGTATTTTTCTAAATTTATTTTTATATTCTAATTAAAAAGTATATAATTTAATACTAAAATGATCTCGAGTCCATTTTTTAATACAATATTAGATATTATCAGAAACTAACTTCAAATACAATTTAAAATCACCAATCTTAAAAATCGAGGACTTATTAAGGTAAATTTTTAATAAATGATATATCAATCTTATTTTGAGGCTTCTAAAACGGAAAATTTAGAATGTTTTCAGGTATATGGTCAAGGCGATAAGGGAAATCTAAATTTGCTTGTTGACAAAATATGGTTAAAGAATAATCGGATATATTTTAGGGTATTAGAATTACTCTCTAATGAAAAAAATCGTTTGAGAAAAGAGAGAGGTTATAATATCTACTCAATTCATGAAAATGAGATTTTTACGATACGTTGCAGGCTGTATTTTTAATAAAATTTCATATTATTAATCTAAATTTTTGTTCCACAGTTAGGGCAATGTTTAGAATTTTCACTTATGAGCTCTTCACCGCAGAAAGCACAAAATCTTGGTATCGTGCCACTTATTTTTTCAACCTTTTCATTAGAGCGATTATATATTTCTTGTGTTTTAGGTTGATAAACTTCCTGTAAAAATTGAGTACTAATTTTAGTATGACAATGGATACAGTGATCTTTTGGTTTACTATAATAAATAATTAAATAGATAAAAAAACCGATTCCAGTAAAGAAAAAGAGTAAAATACCTAGTACATTATTAAATTTTTCACGTGATAACATTACTTTTTGCTGGCAATTATTGCAATATCCAGTGTTAATTTTAGTTGCCATCTTTTTTAGGGATTATTCTTTTAATTCAAAAATCTTTGATAAATATTATGAGTTCTTTAATATAACATTATTCAATAAAATTATTTATATCAAAAAATATTGTTCAGTAATTTATCACAAAATTTTTTAAATGTAAAACTAATATTAAAAATGAAATAAGTTGAATCGAGAAGGATTTTTCATTGTTTTAGATGGTATAGATGGATCTGGAACGACAACTCATAGCCAACTTCTTGCTGGTTATTTGGAATCAAAAAATCTTAAGGTTCATTTAACTCAAGAACCGTCGAATAATGAGATTGGATTACTTTTAAGAAAATTTTTAAAAGATAATAAGATTCCCCCCTCAACAGATGCATTAATGTTTGCTGCTGATAGAGATTTACATTTTAAAAATGAGATAAAAAAGAAGTTAGATGATGGATATATTGTTATATCTGATAGATATGTTGAATCCTCGATAATTTATCAGTCTGTTCAATCGGATACAATTTCTATTGAATGGGTAAAAGAAATAAATAAATTTGCTGGTAAGCCTGATGTAACCATAATATTAGATATTGAACCTAAGATCTCATTATCAAGAAAAAACCAAACACATCTAGAGAAGTTTGAAGATATCACCTTCTTAGAAAAAGTAAGAAAAACCTATCTTAAAAGAGCAAAAGAATTAAATTATTTTGTTGTAAATACAAATGATATTATCGAATTGGCTCAAGAAAAAATTCAAAATTTTATAATATCCAATTTAAAAGAGAAGGGCTTTAAGTTCCTTTGATAAAACTTAAATTCATTTAATAATTAGAAGTTAAAAATTGAAGAGTACAAAAAATAAAACCCAAAATCAAAAATCAACGGAGACGTTCTTTAATAAAAGTAGAATCGAAAATTACGTATATAAATTTAGTTTTCCCCGTTTAGCAGGAACAGACGGAGAAAAAAAAGCAGTAGAGCTCACTGCTAATGAGTTTAAAAAAATAGGATTTAAAGAAAATCAAATTAAAACAAGACATTTCGAATTTTCAGATTTTTACACAACTACTTTAATTAAACTTATAATGATGTTAAACCTGATATTTAACCTTACTTTAATGCTATTTGCATATGTTCATATTCTCTTATCCATAGCAGTTATTGCATTTATGGTTATTATTGTAGCTTTAATATTCAATGGTTTAAGACATCCTGAAACTCCTGGCTTTTGGGGTGAGTATTTCGGAGATACCTATGAAGCCACAAATGTTTATATTAAATTGCCTGCCAAAAAGCTACCTGAAGAAGACGCCGGAGATCTAGTTATTTCTGCTCATCTTGATTCGAAATCTCAAACCTTTAACACTTTCTGGAGAATACTTCTCTATCGGATTTGGTTATATGCTGGAATAACATTAGGCGTTTTTTATATAATGTATTTGATAATAGTTTTCTCAAATTTAGAATTTGATTTTCGAATAACTTTATATGGTGCATGGATAACAATAATTATTATTTCCAGTTCTAATCTTTCTTTATTATTTCTCGATACTCATAATAAATCTCCTGGTGCTTTAGATAATGCCTCTGGAATGTCAATTATATTTGAATTGAGTAATTATTTTTTAAAAAATCCCTTAAGTAATTTCAATCTTTGGATTTGTCAATTTTCAGCAGAAGAACTAGGAACTATGGGTTCAAGGATCTTTGTGAATGATCATGAAAAAGAATTCACAAAGGGAAAAATATTCCAAATTAACTTTGATATGGTTTCATGTAATAATGAAAAAAGGAATAGAATAGACTATTTCAAATCATACGGTGTTCTTATCCGTAAAAAATGTGCTCCTTTATTGAGTAATTATATTGAATTGGCAGCAGAAAATGAAAATTTAGATATTAGAGGTTTTCATCTGAGCACTGGAGCTCATACTGATACTGTACCCTTCCATTTAAGAAAGCTTGATGCCATTGATATAACAACTAAAGCAGCAGCAAAATATACTCACACTAAGCACGACACTCCTGCAAAAATCGATTCAAAAGTTTTACTTGATGCTTGTAGAGTTATTCAATCTGCTATAAAAATGATTGATATAGATTATGAAAAATTATGCAAGAATAATGAAATAGTTTGTGAAATAAACTAAAACTTGATTACAAAATAAAGTATTTTACATAAGGGTTTCAAGTTCAATTTGGATCTTTTCAATTCTTTTTTTAGATTTCATTAGTAAATCTGTCTTACCATATTTGGAAAACCATTTGTCAAAACGTCGTTCGATAGATACCTCATAAGTCCCTGCCATATGTTTATCGGCTAAACAAATTATTTTTTCTTCTAAGGTTTCAGGTAAATAATCTTTTGCTGGTAAACCAACTTTTTTGGCATCTTCTTTATCAAGTCCTCCTAAAATATGGGTTTCACAGATTCTTATAAGATTATTAGAAAAACCTCGTTCTTTTAACATTTTTCCACCGATTAAAGCATGCTTAAAACCGTGAGTTTTTGCTCTACCAATATCATGTAAAATAGATCCAATTTCAATTAAATTTTCATCTACTTTAACTTTAGTTATTCTCTCAGCTATTTCCATCGCTTTTTCAGCAACTTTAAGAGAATGACGCCGAACATGATAAGGAACTTTGACTTGTTTTAGTAAATCAAAAGCAAATTCTCTAGTAGGTAGTGTCTCTTCTTTTTCCATTAAATCCTATAAATTAATAATTCGCTTTAAGTTTTGGTTATCAAATGAGACATCACATTTTTTACAAATATTTCTATTACAAAATTACTCTGAAAAAAGAAGATAAAGGAAAATCTTAAAATTAATATACTTCCTCATAAGGGCCACTAATTAATCCTCCAATTGATCCACCAATAATCGCCCCTATAATAGCACTTAGAATTCCTCCTACTGTAGAGATTAATTGTAATCCCTGAAATAAAGCCATTAAATCTTCTCCTGAAACTACACTCAATAAAATCCAAATTAATAAATCAATGACTATTATTAATAGACTTGCGATAAAACCTCTTTTTAATCCCTTGGAAATAGTGCCACTTAAATAACCTATAAAGATGCTAGCTAAAATTTGTGCTGAAAAAAATTCAGTAATAGTAGGTGTACCTGTAAAAAAAGATATAATATCAAATTCAAAATTTGCCCCAATTAATATCGTAACTATTCTAAGTATATCAGTACTACCAAAAAGCTGTATTTGATCAAGAATATACTGCATATTGAAAAAAAAAGCTGTGAAAAAGCTAAAAACTATTCCAACAACGATACTGATTAATAGTCGATAAGATACCATTATTTAAACCAAATTAAGATTAATTACTTTTGTATAATTATATTGACTAGAATATAATATTAATTATAATTTATACACTATTTTAATTCTTTAGTTTAATAAGGATTAGAGGATTTCTTTTAATAAAATATTAAAATTATGGTGTTTTATTAAATATATTTAGAATATTTATTTTAATCTTGTAAAACTTGACTAATTAGGTTAAAACATTGGCAAAAAAAAAGAAAAAAGTTGAAGAACCGAAAAAGAATGAAGAACAAGACAAAGATGAAGATATTGAAATTGATTTCGATAAAGATTTTATAGATGATTTTGAAGAAGATTTGGATTTAGAAGAAGAGCTTGATTTATTAGACACAAATGATATAGATGCTGAAGTTAAAGGCGCAGAAACAATAATAGATAAAGATGAAGAACAGAAACAACTCTATTTAAGTTGTGGGATTCATATTGGAACTAAATTATTATCTGGAGATGCGAGGAGATTTATTTATAGACAAACTAATTATGGTTTATATGTTATCGATTTAACTAAAACTGATGAACGTTTAAAGATAGCAGCGAAATTTTTGAGCAAATATGTCGAAGAAGGTAGTGATCGTGTTATAGTCTCTTCAGTTAGACGATATGGAAAAGAACCAGTAAAGAAATTTTGTAAAGTTTTAGGTTGCCGAGCAATCACGGAAAGGTTTATTCCAGGATCCCTAACTAATCCTCTCATAGATGATTACATTAAAGATGCTTCTGTTGTTGTCATTGTTGATCCTCATGCAGACAAAGTCATTTTACGAGAAGCTAAACTAGCACGAATTCCTGTAATTTCTCTATTTGATACTGACGACACTCTTGATGGAATTGATCTTGCCATTCCAGCAAATAATCGGGGTAAAAAAGCATTAGGGTTAGCATTCTGGTTCTTAGCCAGACAAATAATGCTTGAATTAGGAAAAATTTCCAGCGAAGATGAATTTCCTTATACTCTTGAAGAATTTACTTCGAAAATTGTTCCTGTATATCGTCAAGAATAAAAAACGTTCAAATTTTTATTATTTATTAATCTTTTCGTCTCTTATCTTTTTCATTCTCTCTATGGAATATTTTCTCCTTTTATTCTATGAATGACAAATTTTTAATCAATATTCTATTTTCCTTAATTAAGAAGTTACAAAAAAATTTGAACAACAATGAAAAAAGTTATATCCTTCAGTGGAAAAGGAGGTGTCGGAAAGTCTACACTTCTAGTTTTAATGCTAAAATACGCATTAGAAACCAAGAAATTTCAAAATATTTTGGTAATTGATGCCGATCCTGACGCTAACATCGGCGACATCATAGGTAAAGAAATCCATTTCAAAGAAACTGTTGGAGGAAAAATGGCGAAATTTAAAGATAAAATTCAAAAAAGGCTCATCCCGTTAGATGTGTCAAAGGATCAAATCGTTGAATCCGAAGTTTTTGAAGCTTTAATCGAAATGGATAACTATGACATTTTAGAAATGGGTCGGGGAGAAGGAGAGGGTTGCTACTGTAGCATTAATAATTATTTAAAACGAATTATTGACATATTAGCGAAAAATTATGACTTAGTACTCATTGATGCTCCCGCGGGGCTAGAATATTTTGCCCGTAAAACAGGACAAAATGTTACTGATTTAGTAATAGTCTCTGATCCAAGTAAAATGGGATTCCATACCATGAAACGGATATTAGAAATAACTAAAGAAGTTAATTTGAAATTTGAAAACATCTGGATTCTCGGCAATCGCTTTCCAGAAAATATAAGAGAAATTTTAATAGAAGAAGTATCAAAAATCAATGAAGAGAATGTTAAATTTTTAGGATTTTTGCCTAATGACGAGGAGATAAGTAGAATAAACTTAATAGGTGAAAATCTATTAGATCTACCTTCTGAAAACAAATTATTTGGTTCAGCAAAAGTGTTATTTGCAAAGATCATTTAAAAAATTCATTAATCTTTTTATTTCGAAAACGTTTTTCTACACCCTCTCTCATTCCGGGTAATTTGAAACAACTCTTAGGAATCATCCTTTTAAAAAATGGTTGATTTTCTCTCTCCGAAATAAATTGTGAACCATATAGGCTCTCAAAAATTTCTTCACCGGAAAATTGGATGTTATTAAAATAAGGGATGATCGGTCGTTCTTTACTAACTAACTCAACCACCTTTTTTAATGGAGAGTTGATCTCACGAATCTTACCCTTTTCATTGATTATTGCAGTTTTATGGCTGTGCTCATTATATAGACAGATAACACAATCCGGCCATCTTTCATGGAAGTATTTTAAGACAAGATCCATTACACGGTGTTTAAGTAGAACAACGCCATAAAGTACACCACGATTATTAATTTCTGTTCGTGTAAATTGTTTTGCACGATATGCCTCCGTAAACACTTCCCGCATCATTCTACTGATTTTTTTTGCTGATTGCGACCCAGAATTACGTAGAACTACTTCTGGTAACTTAGATATTTGTTGAGAAAGAATTGGAGAAAATTTAGCATGGCGTGGTAAATTTATATTTAACTCTTCACGTGAATAGCCTTTAGCCCGTCCAATTACTTCTAATGGATCCTTTTCACATTGTTTTTTGCTCATTGTATCTTTCCCTGAGGAATTTCATTATTTTCATAATCAACAAAATCATTAAGCGTTCTCTGGCTTTTTCCATCTATTATCAAGTACGGATCTGCTCGCTTAAGAACAATTCCAACCGATTTTAAATCTCTGCGATTTTTAAATTTAAACTTCTTACTTTGTAGATTTATAATCCGTTTAGCTGAAATAGGGCCTATCCCTGGAACTCTTAATAATTCAGTATATTTTGCTTCATTTATGTCTAAAGGTCCATGTTCTTTAAAGTAATTTCTTGCAAAATGAATTTTCGGGTCTCCTTTAGGCAGATTACCTTCTTCATTTAACACTTCCTTTAAATCTTTTAATTTATAATGATATATTCTTAGTAACCAATCACTCTGATATAACCGATGTTCTCTTGCGAGAGATGCTGCCTGTTTACCTGCCAACGGTGTTCCCTCTATTGGAATGAATGAAGAGAAGTAAGCACGCCTTAAATCTATTTCTCGATATCCCCAATCAATTCTTTTAAGAAGGTCAAAATCAGTTTCTGCATCCGCGGCTCCTACTACAAATTGAGTAGTTTGACCTCCATTGAGAATTGGAGCACCATCCCATCTAAATTTCTTATAACCATCCTCTCTTCGATCTTTAATCATTTTTTCTTGATAATTACAATTGAAATCTTCTTTTAAATCTCTTAAATGTTTTAGAGTTTCTTCATTATGCTTAATACGAATCTGTTTTAACCAACGTTGACGTTTCACAATATCATTATAGAAATCTTTTTGATCGGCAATTTCAGCTAAAAATTCCTTAGAAGATGCTTCTGAATTTATTGAGATGCGATCAGAAAGAGAAATTGCTTCTTTTAAAAGATATTGGCTTACTCCAGGTAAACATTTAAAATGCACATACCCCTGAAATTTATATTTAAACCTTAAGAGACGGATTGCTTCTAACATCTCTTCAGTTGTTTCATCAGCACTACCACAAACACCGGAGGAAATGAATAATCCTTCCACAACATTCATCGAATAGAGTTTCATAAAGGTACAAGCATATTCCTCGGGTGTAAAACTCATTTTATGGCTACAACTATGAGAAAAGCAATATTTACAATTATATATACATTTATTAGTGTATAAAGTTTTAAAAAGACTCATACATCGACCATCAGGAGTATAACTATGACAAATCCCGGCACTAGCTGTAGCTCCAACCCAATGTTTTGAATTTCCAAAAAGTTTTGGATATTTGGCAGTACGACTTGAAGCAGTACTTGCACAAATATCATATTTTGAATTTTCTCCTAGAACTCGAATCTTTTCTAAAGTGGATGGCATAATATCTTCTACTTTAAAGATTAGTACAATTTAATAGATGATATAAACCTATACTTGATATATAATTTTTAAATAGAAAGGGGATATTGAATTTTCATAACAATTTGATACTACTTTTGGATTAATATTTATAATAAAATTTTAATTTCTACTGTTTATTCTCTTATTTATGACTAAATATACTGGTGGAGAAATTGTTACTAAATACCTTATTAAAGAAGGTGTAAAATATGTTATAGGTATCCCTGGTCATGGCAATTTACCTTTAGTTGATGCTTTCTTTAAAGATAAGGACAAGTTAGAATTAATTCAACCTAAACAAGAAATGAGTGCAGTGCACCTTGCGGTTGGTTATTATAGGATTACGGAAAAACCTTTAGTTGTATTTACATCGATTGGTCCAGGAGCTATTAATACTGCTATTGGTATTGCAGATGCTTATGTTGACTCTATGCCTGTATTAGTTATCACTGGAGATACTCATGTACATATGAGAGGTAAGGGGGTTTTGCAAGAAATAGAAAGAAAAAAAGACTCAGCTATGCCCAAAATTCTTGAACCTATAGTAAAACGTAGTTTCGAATTAGATAAAATATCTCAATTACCAACAGTTATTCAAAGAGCTTTTAACATAATGATGACTGGAAGAAGAGGACCAGTACATATCGATCTCCCAATGGATGTACAAGCCGAAGCTATTGAAATAGAAATCCCAGTACCCTTTGAAAGAAGAGCTATGGGGAGAGTTATGGGAGACCCTGAGCAAATTAAAAGAGCAGGATCATTATTAAGAGATTCGAAAAGACCTGTTTTATTTCTAGGAGGAGGTATTGTTAGTGCTGGTGCATTTGAAGAAGTAAAGATTTTGGCTGAAAAACTCGGAGCAGCTGTCGTAACTACTATGATGGCTAAAGATGCTTTTCCCAATGATCATGAATTATTTTGTTGGGCAGCAGGGAGCAAAGGTACTAACGTAGGTCTGAAAATGGCATCAAATGCGGATGTACTACTAGCAGTAGGTTGTCGATTCGCCGATGAAACAGCAAGTTCATATAAACAAGGTGTAAGTTTTTCTATTCCTCCTACGAAACTCATACATATTGATATTGATCCTCACGAAATTGGGAAGAATTACCCTGTCACAGTTGGTATTGTAGGGGATGCTAAATCTTGTCTAAAACAACTTATTGAAGAATTAGGAGATTATTCTAAGGATTATAAAGCATCAAATTATTTTCAAGAAATGCATGATGAAAAGAAAAAATGGTATAAATTTCTTGATGATAATCGCGATGATACAAAAGTTCCAGTTATGATTTCTTCGGTTTTAAAAGAAATTAGAAAGTTTTTTGAGAGAGATGCTGTTATAATCACTAGCTCTGGAAATGTGCAAGCTCAAATGCTCCAAGAATTTGAATTTTACGAACCTAAGACCTGTCTAACAGCTGGTGGTTTTTCAACTATGGGATATAGTGTTCCCGCAGCGATAGGTGCTAAATTAGGATCAATAGATATAGGAAAACCTGATCGACAAGTAGTAGCACTTGTGGGAGATGGAGATTTTATGATGACTCTTTCAGAATTATCTATGGCAGTTCAATTAGGTTTAAAAAATATTTTCTTTATTGTTCTTAACAATTATGGATGGATTGCTATTAAGGATTTACAGCAGGCTGCTTTTGGAGAAGATCGAGGCTATGGTACAGCATTTTATGATAAAGAAGGAAATCCTTATTCTCCCGACTTTACCAAGATAGCAGAAGCGTTTGGATGCTATTCTGAAAAAATTTCTACTAAAGAGGAAATTATCCCATCACTAGAAAGAGCTGCGAAGTCGGAGAGACCCGTAGTAATTGAAATACTTGTAAATCGTCAATATCCCTATACTGGAAGCCCCGCAGTTGGTTGGTGGGATGTTCCAATTCCAGAATACTTAACTGAGCGCAGGAAGAAATACGAAGAAGAAATTGAAAAAGAAAAACTGTAATTTGTAATGAAAGCATCTTCAAAGAAAAGCTTTAAATAAACTACTCATTTATTTTTATACTTTTTAATAAAATTATATAAATCGATATGAAAGAGTTCTCAAGAATATTCAAGGAAAAAGAGATTGATTATATTCAATTTCAATTTACTACGCTATTAGGAGAATTTAAAGCACTTGAATTTCCTTCGAAAATATGGGATGAAATGAAAGAAGGAACCGGAATAGATGGATCTAGTCTTGGTTTTTTACATACTGAACAGAGTGATATGAAAATTGTACCCGATTTTGAAACATTTTCACAATTACCTTGGAATAATAGGGTTGGAAGGTTTATCTGTGACATAACTGACAATAAGGGTGTGAATTATCCATTATGTCCCAGAGGAATTCTTAAAAAGGTACTATTACAAGCTGAATCTTTAGGATATGAATTTCTAATAAGACCGGAATTAGAATGGTATTTTCTTCATGGGGAAAATAAACCAGCTGATAGTGGTTCATACATGGATTTACCCCCAAAAGATTCGTTTCATGAACTTCGACGACAGATTGTTGATGATATAGTTGAAATGGGTATAGGAATTAAAATAATCCATCATGAAGTTGGTCCAGGACAACATGAAATTGAATTTCTACCAGATAAAGCTCTAGTTCAAGCAGATAATGTTCAAACAGCTAAGACCCTTATTAAAATAAACAGTTTTTATGAAGATATTATTTCTACATTTTTACCAAAACCTATAGCGGATGAGGCAGGAAGTGGTTTACATCTTCACCTATATTTATTGAAAGAAGGTAAGAATGTTTTTGCTGACGAAGAGAAGGATATTAGTGATATACTTAGATACTTTATCGGAGGCATTCAAAAACATGTTGATGGAATATCTTCAATTTTAAATCCTATTACCAATTCTTATAAGCGATTGGTTCCCAATAATGAAGCGCCAGTATATACATCTTGGGGTGTTGGAAATAGAACCGCATTATTACGTGTGCCAGGTTATGAAAAGTCAGCTAGATTAGAATACCGTGCTAGTGATGCTGCAATGAATATCTATCTGGGTACAGCTGTGTTACTTGCATCAGGTTTAGACGGAATAAAGAATAAAATTGAACCTAATGAGCCAGTTAATGAGGATGTAACTCATTTTTCTAAAGAAAAGCTCGAAAAAATGGGTATAAAAATCCTACCTAGAAGTTTAACAGAATCTATCAACTCATTAGAAAAAGATCAGTATCTTCAAGATGTTCTGGGAGAAAAATTTGTAAATCTCTACTTAAAGATCAAACGTAATGAAATTAAAGAATTCGAAAACGCAAAATTGAATGGAACTGAATCTGAATGGGAATTTGATAAATATTTATTGATTTAATACATTGAATACTTCTTATCTAATTTGCTTTTAAATTCTTTCGGGAAACTAAACTGCTTATCGTAAAAATTATAAATAATTTTATCAATCTGTTTTTGCTCATTAGAGAAATTATAATTGATATATCTCTTCAAATTAATGATTATTTTATTTACAAGGGTTTCAACCTTCTTTTTTGTTATTACGTCAGGCAAAATTATTGGTAATTCATGAATTCCCGAAATTTGAATGCTATTTGTGTTATTTATTATTCCTTTAGCTAAATAATTATAAAAGGAACTATTTAATAAACCCAAAGTATAATTTATTGAAACTTTATCATCTTGAATTATAAAACCAATAGCTTTATTTGAATCCCAATAACATCCCTTTGGCATATAACGAGCAGCTAATTTTGAACTCACACCACTAATTACGATACCTTGATTTTCAAAGGGTACATTTTGAGGAATATCATAAATAGTAATAGATTTATCATCCCATTTGAGAGCCTCCATTATAGGACGATAATATTGATCATTTCCCCCCCTCTTCAGATAAGGTTTCCAGGTTTCATTTTTAAACTCTTTTTCTGATATGATAATATAATTGTCACTTACATCATGATTATTAGAATTTCGCTTCCTAAATATATCGGCTAATTCTGTACCTTCTATCGCCGCTATATATTTTTTATTATTATGAGTATGCATTCCAATAAATCCTTTCATATAAGCTTTCAATTTTGGTGCTTCTTCAAATAACTTAATTACTTGTTCTTCTATATTAGTAAAAAAAATATTGAACGGGAGAGATCTATATTTCGATTGCTTAATCTGATATGCTTTATCAGGTTTCCAATATTCTTTCTCATTACTCACTCTTGGAATTACTCTTATTTGATTATTCTCCCTTTTCGCTTGAAGATTATTACCTGTATATTTTGATAAAATGATAATTACAGGACTAGTATTTACATTTTGATTGGAAAACAAGTCTTTAGGTGCTAAAAGAATTTCATTTATAATACAGTTTTCAAGTATGAATTTTCTGAGCTTTTTATGAGTACTCAAAGTCAAAAAGGAATCACTGGTGATAAAAGCTAATTTTCCTCCTTCTTTTAATCGCCATATACTATTAACTATAAACATTGAATATGTTTCATGAGCATTTATTTGTCCATAAATTCGTTTTAACTCTTTTCGATTTTTTCTTACATAAGAACTGGATTTATTTAAGTAGGGAGGATTTCCAACAATATAATCAAAAAAATTGTAAGATTCAGGATCAATCGATATTAGTGTGTCGCATGTAGTAAAGGACACTCCTAAATTCTCGATTTCTTTCTTATATCCTGGGTTAATATCAAAAGCGAAAATTTGATTACTCTTTACACCAGATTTCAATAAAGAATTAACGAATACGCCTGGGCCAACACAAGGATCTAGAATTTTTTCCTTTACTTTAATTGGACCTATTCTTGATACAATATAATCTGCTGTATTTGAAGGAGTTAAAACAACACCTAAATCCTTATTTGTAAAATTATTGATTTTGGAGCTCAATTTACTGTTATTTTATATAATCCTTTATATTAAAATTGGTATCATACTCTTTTAAACTCGCTGTAATAACCTCACATAATCCTTTGAGGATTTTTTCATCCACTTTATCCACAGTATCTTGAGACGAATGTATATACTTATAAGCTCCCAAATCTCCTATACCAAAACCTTGAAAATTCTTTTTTTTTAAAAAGTAACCATCAGAAGAGGAACCTACATGTACCCTTCTATAATAGCTACTAATTTTAATCCTTCCGTCGTTATTTAATAATTGAATATACATATTGCGAATTTTATCTGATACACTTTTTCCTGGAAATAAAAAAACACTTTTACCAATTGCATCAAAATTGAAAACAATTGAAAAATCTTTATTGATAAGAGAATAATCATTATAAAAATGTCTTATTCCCATGGTACCACATTCTTCTGCTCCAGTAAAAATAAACCAGAGATCAAAATGTTTTAGTCTTGAATCTGGATTTATGTAATAGTGTAAAAGTTCCATTACGCAAGCTATACCTGAAGCATTATCAATAGCTCCATTAGAATCGTTATTCGTAGTGTTTATAATTATTAGTGTAGTAGCTATTCCGTTGACAATTAGCGGAAAAAGACCAATTATATAAAATATAAGATTAAATTGAGGAAGAATAAAATTTTTTATGATGATAAATATAAATCCAATTAATATTGAGAAAAGCCAATATCTAGCAGCTCTAATACGAACCAATATGGAAATTTTCTGCCCCTTTGAATCTAAATGACAACAAAACATAATTACATTTTGAGCTTCATTTTTTGTTTCTCCATTTGCGAATTTAACTATTAAATTTTGAGAAGGAAGTACTTTTCCTATTTTGATCTTTTCTGGTTTTCTAGTATAGAAAAATAAAGTTATCAATATTCCTGAAGCTATTAGTAAGATTATTGGATAAAAGAATGCTTTAATATTAAGATATAGAATCACCATTATTAGAAATAAAAAGAATACTGAAATTTTTGGATAGACTCTTGAATAAAATGTACTGAAATTAAAATTTTGAACTTTCGGATTAAAATTTAAACTCTTTATTTCATTCAATGCCAAATTAAAAGCTCGTTTCTCAAAATTTGTTCCAGATAACCGGGGAAACGAAAAAGTTTCAACATTTTTCTTAATACGGTTTTGATCAATCATAATCTTTTTAAATCCTTTAATTATTCAAGATAAGCACCATATTTTGCTGAGCTTACAATTTTACTATAGGTATTTAAAAATCCTTTATTAATTTTAGGTTCAGGTTTTATCCAGTTACTAAATCTTTTTTCCATTTCTTTATCAGAAATCAATATTCTTAAAGCACGATTTTGAATATCAATTTCTATCAAATCTCCATTTTTTACTATAGCAATAGGCCCCCCTTCAAATGCTTCTGGACACACATGTCCTATACAAGGTCCTCTTGTTGCACCAGAATATCTCCCATCTGTGATCATGGCAACAGAATTACCTAGCCCCATCCCAACTAGCATAGCTGCAGGAATAGACAATTCTCTCATTCCAGGAGCTCCTTTTGGCCCCTCATATCTGATAATTAACACATCTCCTTCATTAACTTTATTATTAATTAAAGCTTCTCGGACCTGTTCTTCGCTCTCAAAAACTTTGGCAGGACCTTTATGGTAACGCATGTTTTCATTCACTGCACTTTGTTTGACAACTGCCCCTTCTGGTGCTAAATTCCCTTGTAAAACTGCTATTCCCCCTTCTGGTGTAATTGGATCTTTAAAATCACGAATAATTTGATGATCATGTATTTCTACAACACTTAGATATTCTTTTAATGTCAATCCTAATACTGATTTGCATGATAAATCTAAAATTTCTGAAAGTTTTTTCATTAAAACACTTACTCCTCCTACATTATGAAATTCAGTAAGATTATATTCAGAAGCAGGTTTAAATTTAGCCAACAAGGGTACTGATTTGCTTAATTTATCAAAGTCAAAATGATTTAAGTTTCCCCCCATCTCATGTGAAAGAGCACATATATGGAGTATCATGTTTGTAGAGCCACCCACAGAAAGACCGACCTTAATACCGTTCTCAATTGATTTATCATCAACTATATCTAAAAATTTTATATTATCTTTGACCAACTGGATTATCACTTTTCCTGATTCTTTACTTAATTCTTCCCGTTCCTTACTTAATGCACTCATTGTAGCACATCCAGGTAAAGAAAGCCCCATCGCTTCGACGATACAAGCCATTGTATTAGCAGTCCCCATCATATTACATGCTCCTGGGGAACAACAAGTTTCGGATTCTATAAGAAAAAATTCCTCTTTAGTAAGCTTTCCTGCTTTAAATTCTCCTATTGCTTCTTTAATATCAGAAGTAACGTAAGTTTTACCTTTCAATGGACCACTTTCAAAAGTCTTAGCTTCCATTACTCCTCCAGTTAAAAATACTGTTGGTATGTTACATCTTACTGCTGCCAATAACATGCCGGGAATAATTTTATCACAAGAACATAGCATGACCATTCCATCAAAATCATAAGCTTTTATAGTACTTTCTATTGATGCAGCAATAATTTCTCGTGAAGGTAATATATATTTTGAAAAGTTACCCGAATTAGCAATTCCGTCACAATTAGCAATTGTATTGAACTCCATGGGTGTACCTCCAACACTTTTAATCTCCTCCTTTACTAAATCACCTAGCTTTCTTAAATGAATATGACCAGGATTAATCTCGTTCCATGAATTTACAATTGCTATACGCGGTTTTGCTAAATCATCATAAGAATAACCACATGCATGATATAAAGCCCTTGCGTAGGCTTTAAGAGGTTCTAAATTATTATTATTTAATGGCATTTTTTTATTCTTTACTCTTAAATTATATTATTCTAATTATCTTTCTAATCTAAATTTTATTTGCAAACCAATTTTTATAAAATATATTTAATATTCTAATAATTAACATGCTGAAAGTAGGATTTATAGGAACTGGAGTTATTTTTGATCTAAATGTTTTAGGTTATTTAGAAAATCCTGACGTTAAAATAACTTGTTTATGTAATAGAACTATAGAGAAAGCGAGATTTAAACTAGCAAAATTTGATTTAGATAAAAATTTAAGAATATATTCTAATTATAAGGAAATGATCGATACAGAGGATTTAGACATTATCGAGATTTTACTCCCTCATCATTTACATGCAGATGCTACTATTTATGCTGCTAAAAAAGGAATAAAGGGGATATCCGTCCAAAAACCTATGGCTTTAACGTTAAAAGAGGCCGATATGATGATAAATGCGTGTAAAGAATCTGGCTCAATTTTATCGATCTATGAAAATTTTGTGTTTGCTCCGCATATTATGAAAGCTAAAGGATTAATCGAGCAAGATTATATTGGTGATCCCTCATCAATACGAATTAAAACTGCCATGGGTGGTATTGGAGGTTGGGCTGTTCCAGAAAGTGCTGAAGCTTGGAGAAAAGACCCAAAGAAAGTAGGTGGGACTAAGAGTGGCTCCCCTGTATTATTAGATAATGGATGGCACAACTTCACTTTAGCATGGTGGCTTTTAAATGAAGAAATTGAAAAAGTTTTTGCCTGGACAGGTAATTATAAAGGAATTGATGCTCCTGCATATGTGATGTTTAAATATAAACAGAATTTAGAA
Source organism: Candidatus Hodarchaeota archaeon (assembly GCA_048887165.1). Taxonomy (GTDB): domain Archaea; phylum Asgardarchaeota; class Lokiarchaeia; order Sigyniarchaeales; family SOKP01; genus SOKP01. The sequence continues at coordinate 20,729 of JBHLJZ010000034.1, forward strand.
CATATAATTCCCCAATATGGAACTATAGAATTTTCTTTAATGCCAGAAATGATAATACCTTCAAAATATTATTCCACAGACGAGTTTATAGAAATCATTGCTAGTCGGGGTGTTATGAAAATTAACCAAGGAACTTCAATTGGAAATGTTATGACTGAGTCAGAAATTTTTGCGCCAATCGTCATAATTCGAGATGGGAAAGTAGAATCTTATAATGAATTTGAAAATGATTGGAAAATAAGTTTTATCAATGCAACAAAACATTTTATAGAAGTTATAAAGGACAATAAAAAGCCTATCCTTTCTGGTGAAGATGCAAAATATATATTAAAATTTAATTTAGCAGCAATAAAATCATCAGAAAGTGGAAATGAGGTCTTTCTTGATGAAATGATTTAAATATGAAGATTATTAATCAAATTGATATTTAAAATTAGTTTTCTCTAAACCTTGGCTTATTCCCTTTCTCATATCTTTCTTCTTTCTTCTATACAAAAGACTAAGGCCACGCCCATCTTTATTATCTGGTCCCTTAACTAAACAAATCCCTTTTTCCTCATTCTTAGATGTGATTTCTCGCCAATTTACGATCCTCTTTTCTTGGTATGATATATAAGGCATTTTAGCAAAAATACATAAGTTTTTTCCCTGTTCACCATTATAAATCGGCATTCCACTTTTTTTAATCACATCTATAAAATGCATTGTCGAATTTATAAATGAAAATCTCCAATCTCTTGGTAATTCTTCGCCAAAAGATTTTACTTCTCCATTTGAGAAAACTATAATTGGAGGATGCTGTGGAGTTTTCGATAAGAAATTCCCACCACATGTACATTGATTTATCCACATCATTCCTTTTGTACCTGAAATTTCAATGAACTCGTCATTGGGATAATAATTGCTTGGATAATAAACATTTGGAGCATTTATGAATTGCATTGAACCAAATCTGGGAGGTTCATCTACATTTTGTTGAGGATATTTCCAAAAAGTATAACTAGGAAGATCTTGAGCCCCTGTAAAGTAATCAATCCAACTATATACTTCTTCTACACGATCTTGACCCATTAACCATAGTGCCATCGAGAATTTATGAATTCCATCATCATACATCCATGGACCTCCACCACAAGTATCTGAATTGGTCCGCCATATATAAGACTTAAGATCGATAGGCATACTTGGACCTCCAAAATTTATAGTATTTATCCTAAAATTTGTAAGTTTTCCTATTATACCAAGATCCAACAACTCTTTTGCTTTCAAATAAATTGGATAGAACCTGAAATTCTCATATAATTTTAGTTTGATTTTTTCTTCCTTACAAACTTGAATTAATTCTTCGCAAGCTGAAATAGTATTTGCTAATGGTTTTTGTACTGAAATTCCACGAATTCCTGCCTTTGCAGCATACTCCACCATAGGAGCATGAAGATGATTTGGAGTTAGAATCTCAATAATATCGAGATCTTCTCTATCTATCATTTTTTGATAATCTTCATAGATTTTGGTTATTCTCAAGCCCCATCGTTCTAGTTTTTCTCCAGCTTTTTTAATATCGGTATCACAAACAGACACTATTTCAGTATCTTGGGAATAAAGATAACCTAGAACATTTAAGTTGGCAATATCTCCCATCCCAATAATTCCTACTCTTAACATATCATAAGAACTAAAAAATTTATAATAATAACTTAAATTTAATAGCTATTTTAAACTTTTATTATAATTTCAATTAAATATCAGAAGGAAATTGAATCTCAAACCTGCATACGTCATCGCCTTTCATTACAGTTTCTAAAATTTTAACCTTTACAGGTTTTTGCAGAATTTCTTCCCAGATTCCTTTATAAAATCCTGCTCCACAATAACAATATGACATTGGTAATTGAATGTTTAATTTTAAAGCATCTCTTACTCTCGGACAATGACAATAAATATTTCTTTTTTCCACTTTATCGTCTATTTTATAATAATCTATAATATATCCACTTTTAGGTATCTTTGTAGCAATTACTTTATCTCCTTTTAAGATTCCCGCAGAACCCCATCCTTTACTTATTATATCTTTTATAATTTCTTCGGAGAGATTAAGAGAAGGATTATTAAGAAATTCTTCAAATTGCTCTTGAAGCATCTTATGAGCTAAAGCAATATCTTTTATTTCATTGTATTTTTCCTTAATGTTTTGTAATTGATTTTTTGGATATTGGCATGAACAACCGGTCATAATTTCTACTATTTTTTGTTCATCTATAAGAGAGTCCATTTTTTCAACTGCTTTTTTCGACCATCGTATTATTTCTTCTCTATTAGAATTATCTGTTAATCTTTCGCTACCTTTCATTACTTTTTTACGTATTTTGTGTCCAACAATATTATCGAGACATTTAGAATACTTTTTTATCCAATATTTTTCAAAATCAAACTCTTCCGACAATTAATTCACCCTTTCAAGCTCATGATAATGATTTTTTAAAGTTAAAAGTATAAAATCTCTATTTATAACTGAACAATATAATTAAAATAAAAATGTATTTAAAATTATATTTTTAAAGGTTTATTTCCTCTAATTTCAACTTAATTGCTGCTGCGTCTTCTTTTGATATTTTATACATGAGGATAAATGCAATTGTACCAATTAAGGTTATAATCATCGGAATTATGGACATTTGAAAATGTAAGCCTGACTTTGCAAAATCACTATTTCCTGTTCCAAGACCAGCATCGTACCCAGTAATTCCTGCAACTATAGCAAAAACTACGGTTTGTAAGAAATATGAAAATGCTGTAAAGAATTTAAATATCCCAGTATAAATTCCTTCTTCTCGCTTACCCGAATTAACAGTAGCATTATCAATTCCCTCTGCCCGTAAAAGCTGGGCAATCACTCCATAAGTAGCACTAAATCCTATCCCCCCAAATGTAAATATAATTATAACGCCAACAATATCAGTTACAAATGCAAAAGCCAAATAAGTTATTGTATTTAGGAGCATACCAGCGATGTAAGCATTTTTAACTCCAACTTTTTTCGATATCCAAGTCCATACGGGTGCTAATAGAAATCCCACTAGGTTCTGCATCAATAATGGTATTGCAGTGGAACCGATACTTAATCCTAAATTATCTATTACAAAAAAATTAAGTCCAGCCATCCAACAAACACCTGCTACTGACCATGTAAACCCAGCTATAGTTATACCCATCCAACTTTTATCCTTAAATACACGTTTAACAGAAATCTTTAAAGGGGATGTTCCTCGGTCAGATTCATCTAATTTTACTCGAAATTCTTTCATTTCTTTCGGTTCCCGAATACCAAATGCATATGGTATTATCAATAAATAATCTATTACAACTACAATGAACACCGTTCCAATATAACCAATTGAATCGATCAATCTAGGTATCAAACCTGCTGTTATGATTGTAATAATACCCCCGAGAATCGAGCCAATAACAGTCACTTTTCTTCTATCAGACTCATCTCTAAATAAATCTGGAAATAAAGCTGAATGATTTATTTCAAAAGATGTCGCAAAAGTTTCATAAACAGCCATTATTATAGTTAACCACAGTACTGAAATAGCTATATTTGATGAGACTTGAACAAAATTAAAAATTAACAATATTGGACCCACAATGACCCCAATCATAATCCAAGGAAATCTTTTTCCAAATTTTGATGTAAATTTTTTAGATCTATCTGCTAAATATCCAATAATAGGATCATTAATTCCATCTACAATAGAGTAAACTAAATAAATTAAAGGAATTATTGTTGAAGGAATTAAAAGAACTGAAGCAGCAAAATATTGAACCTGTCCCCACATACCAAATAGAAATGCAGCGATAATTCCCTGCAATGAAAAAAATATCATTCTTTTTGTTGTAATGCTATCAGAAAATTTCACTTTCTGAGATTCAGTCAAAATTATCACTATTTTAGTTAATTTTTTTTATTTAATTTCTTACCAAATTTAAAATTGAAAATATAGTAATTATAAATTTTGATAAATATGTATTTATAGATTTGTAATAAATTTGGAATAAAAAGACCATTTAAAGGTATCTTTTTAATTCAATGATTATTGTAACACTTAATATTATAGTTAGTGGGATTTTATTTTTAAAAAATAAAATTTTCTCTCGTTTAATAATAATACATTTGGAGAATTAACCATCTTCGAGGAGAATCATTATCTCGGTAAATATTTTATTAGATTTATTGATTGTGTTTCTAACATATCTATATGTATTCGCAACAATTCTTATACCTATACAATTGAAAAAAAGAGATAAAATCACCAAATTTCAAGCTCGTAAAGCCGTTCATTTATTCGCAGGTTTAAGTGTTTTTTCTAGTCCTTATTATACATGGAAACTTTGGCCAGTAATAATTGCTGGGACCCTCACTCTCTTAGTTCTTTTGAGTTCAAAGAAATCTAAGGTAAAACAATTAAAAGAACTATATGACTCAATTGGAGAAGAGGCAGAAGAAAAGGTGGGGTATTTACAAGGACCATTCCACTATTGTTTATCCATTCTTGGGTTAATTACTTTTTTTGTAATTTTTGCTCCTGATCAATTATATTTTCCAATAGCAGGTCTTTTATTAATGATAATCTCAGATACCTTTGCTTCTGTCATTGGTAAAAGATATGGGAAGGTTAAATTAAAAATACCATGGATAAAATCTTATAGAACTTTAGAAGGATCCTTAGCTTTCTTTATCAGTGGCTTTATTTTATGTTTTATAGCATTTACACTTATAGGTGTCACGAATCCGATCACCCAAGCTCAAATCACATTTGAATTTGCTTTAATATTATCTCTTATTACAAGTGTTTTAGCAATGATAATTGAAATGATATCACCAAGCACTTGGGATGATTTGACCGTACCAGTAGGAACTACACTAATAATCTTTCTATTAACGTTATTATAACTCTAAATTCTATTTTTATTTATAATTAAAAATTAGAGCAATATGGAAAATATTAAAAGATCATTTGACGTCATTGTCATTGGAGCAGGTACTGGAGGTACAACAGCTGCTCGATTTGCAGCTAAGTATGGTCTAGATGCATGTCTCATAGATAGTAAACCTATAGACAAAATTGGTGAAAAAATATGCGGAGACGCGGTAGGTAATGATATTTTTGATTTTTTAAATATTAATCATCCCAAAAATGAGGAACTTTCATGCTATATTAAAGGAGCAAAACTGTATTCTCCTAATTTAAAAAAATGTATTGAGTTAATTGATCCAAAACAAGCAGGTTACATCGTAAATAGATTAGAATTTGGACAGAGATTATTGAAAGAAGCTTTAGATGAGGGAATAAACCAATTCTTAGAAAAAACTATGGCATTAGATTTACTTTATGAAAAAGATCAAGTTAACGGTGTAAAAGTAAAATTAGAGAATGGAGAGAAGACTGATTTACACTCAAAAATTGTTATCGATGCTTCGGGTTTTTATTCTCCTTTGAGAAAAAAAATCAGAAGTAATATTATTGAAAAAAGCATATTAAGAGAAGATACTATTTTATGTTATCGCGAAATTGTTGAATTTTCATCGCAAGATCTAAAAGTTAAAGATCCTGAATTTATTTCAATAATATTAGATCAAGAAAAAGCTCCCGGAGGGTATATATGGTATTTTCCTAAGAATGAATCCTCAGTAAATATAGGATTAGGGACTTTTATGGAATATAAAAGTCAAATAAAAGATTTATACAGGAAAAATGTTTTTAATGAATTTATAACAACTTCAAATTATGAAATTGTATCCTCTGGTGGTGGTGTTGTTCCTGTAAGACGGCCTCTTTGGTCCTGTGCAGAGAATGGTATTATGTTTGTTGGAGATGCAGCCTGTCAAGTTAATCCACTTCATGGAGGAGGTATCGATCCTTCAATGCGAGGGGGTTATTTTGCAGCAAATACAGCAATAAAAGCGATAGAGAAAGGAAATTTTTCTTTAGATTCATTATGGGATTATAACGTTAATGTTATGAGATGTTTTGGTGCTGAATTTGCTTCCTTAGATTTGCTAAGAATTGTTCTCCAAGTATTAGACAATGATGAGTTGAATTTTGGATTAGAACAAGATTTATTAAGCGGAGAAGAAATATTAGAAATTTCTTCAACGGGTAATCTTGATCTTCCCATTTTGAGTATGCTTACTAAAGCATTTAAAGGTATTTCAAAACCTAATTTATTATTAGATTTGAATTATCTAAGAATTAGAATGAATGAAATATCAAGTATTTATAAAAAATATCCAGAAAATAAAGCAGAATTTGAACTATGGAGAAATAAAGTTCTTCAAGTCTATGATAAAATTAAGAAAATGTTAATAAATACTAAAAAAGTAAATTAATTATTATAAGTGAAAAATATGGTTAGGGTATTGACAAGCAACGCAGTGAAAACTGGTACTTATGAATATATTATTAATAAAATAAATAGTGAAGGAGCACTTCATTTTTCCCTTATTGATCCAGATCCAATAAAACAAAGTCCTAAAAAAGCAGCTAATATGGCCTACTATGCTAAGCAGGCAGGGACGGATGCGATTCTTATAGGAGGTAGTACTGTATTCGACCAAAAGTTTGTCGATGATACAATAGTCGCAATTAAAGATAAAGTTGACCTACCAATTATTATTTTTCCAGGGGGTATTTCAAATGTATCTAAGGAGGCTGATGCTATTCTCTTTATGTCAATACTCAACTCAGAAGATCCTTATTTTATTATCGGACAACAAGCTTTAGCATCATATACTGTAAAAAGGGCAAATTTAGAGCCAATTTCTACAGGTTATTTAATTATTGAACCAGGAGGTACGGCTGGTTGGATTGCAAAAGCTAAACTATTGCCAAGGGAGAAACCTAAACTAACCGCAGCATATTCATTAGCCGCAGAATTGTTTGGTTTTAAACTTATTTATTTAGAAGCAGGATCTGGTAGTGAAAAAATACCTTGCGAACTAATAAAATTATGTTCTAATATGTTAAGCATTCCGATTATTGCAGGAGGAGGAGTAGTTAATAAGGAGGATGCGATATCATTTGTGGAAGCAGGGGCAGATATAATCGTAATGGGTACATATTTAGAAAATAATATCTTATCTGATAATGGATCGTCATTAAAAGCGATTATCGATGAGATTAAAGCTGCTGGTAAAAAATGTAAAAAAAAATATTGTATTAAGTAAAATCTTCAACCTTTTGAACTGTTATGAAGTTTAAAGATACAATTGAGATTATGCGTCCTCACAATGATTTAATGGGTAGTTTAACAGTTATAATTGGTTTTTTAAATACAAGAACACCGATGACTATTGGAAATTTATTAATAAATATCATATTAGGAGTTATTACATACTTTTTCATTGCCGGATCTGGTATGGTAGTTAATGATATTTATGATATTGAAATTGATAAAATTAATAAACCAAACCGCCCTATTCCAAGAGGATCAATTACTCTGAAGCAAGCGAGACTCCTTTATCTTCTTTATCTTGTGATTGGATTAGTTTTTGCTTTTATCCACAGCATCTTGTTCAAATTAGGAATATTAAATATTTTAATTGCGGCCTTGTTTGGTTTCATTGGTTGGTTATATGCTTATTGGGGAAAAAAAAGTGGATTTCCTGGAAATATTATAGTAAGTGTTTCATTCTCAATAGGATTAATTTACGGCGCAATCCTAAATAATTCAGCCATCCCAAGTTATATTTATTTTTTCTTTTTAACTTCATTTTTTCTATTATTATCTCGAGAAATTATTAAGGGTTGTGAAGATATAGAAGGTGATAAAAAAGAAGGAGTAAAAACTTTAGCAATTAGAATTGGAAGTAAATTAGCAACAAGATTTGCAACAATTTTCTCAGCTTCAGCAATAGTTTTTTTTATATTACCCAATTTTACAAGCATAATAAATCCAACTTTATTTTTAATTTCGATGTTCTTTGGCTTAATTGATGTTTCTTATGCATTAATTTTAATGTTAAAAATCCGCCTAATTCAACGAGATTTTAAGAAGATTAGCTTACTTTTAAAAATTGGTGCTCTACTAGGATTAATAGCTTTCATTTTTGCAAGCATTTAATAAGGAAATCACCTTATTAAAATCCTTACCCTTAATAAATAAATTTAAGCTGTTTCTTACTTTTGATTCTAATTTTCTATATGGAAATGTTTCAATTAGCTTTTTAGTTTGGGTTAAGCCAAGATACTTTCTAGTGTATTCTGCCTTTGAATATTTATAAGTTGTTAAGAATTCGCTATCTAACTTATCCCTAAACCATTCGAGTATAAAATTGAAATACTTTTTCAATAAAAGTTGGTCATTTAAAGAAATTAGATCTTTGAAAAAGATTTGGATAGGATGAGTCCTATAAGTATTTGAAGAAACATATATCCCTTGGACACTAAAATCATCCTTTATTACATTTAAACCTACTCTCCCATCATAAGAACCAGAATCAACGGTTTTTATATATAATATATTAGATTCAATTCCCTTTTTTAACTCTTCATTAACTTTGAGTGTTAATTTTTTATACTTATTATTTCTGTATTGATTTGCATCTATTACAAGAATTTCGCAATTTCCCGATTTTTTCAAAACTTCTTCATTCATTAGATAATATTTAAGCTCAAGTGGATTTTCTACTCTAAATTTCTCTAAGAATTCATCAAATTCAAATCCAGCACGATATTTATATTTGGGTTTTAAATGATAATCCTTGGTAATAATCTGAGTTTCTTTCTTGATTTTAATTCCAGAAAACTTTAAATCTTCTGCTTTTGGTATCTTTTTTTTCTTAAAAAAACCAATACAAATATTAGTTCCTGTAAACTCGAAAATTTTAGTTTCAAAAATAATTATTTTAAGAATATAGTAATTTTTTAAAAAGTCCAGACGAAATTTATTTGAAACAGATGCCCCAAATAGAAAATTAGAAGGGATGACATAAATCAATTTTTCAATCCCATTCCTAAAATCATTTATCATTGCGATTTGATATAAATCTTGATAACCTTTATTCTCATTTTCAAATAATTTTAGATATTTTTGAGTCTCTCTATGCTTCCGAATATAACCCAAATATAGATATGGTGGATTTGTTATATGAAAAATTGGTAAATCTGTTTGTTTTAAAAATCTGGGAAGACTTTCAAGATTATCTCTCAATATAATTCTCTCTCTTGCAACATTCTTTGGTATACCATAACTTTCTGCAGCACTAATGCACTTTTGAATCATTTCTTCTTGTGAATCGGATAAAAATATATGCTTTTCGAAGAACCTAATTCTATCTGCTCTCTTGATTGTATTAAGAATTGGTAAAATTAGATTTCCTTCACCAGCATATAAATCAATCCACAAATAATTTGGTAATTTATTTTTTATCTCAGGTAAAATAAATTTATTAAATATATCTATAGAAGTTAAATGTAATCCATAGGTTCTCCTAAAATTTCTATTCATAATTTCTTTAAAATCGAAAATTGGTCTCCATTTCCTTTAATAAAATATTAGAATTACATTTTAATTAAAATAATGATTTTAATTAAAAAAAAAAAATTATTTAACTAATTTTCAAAGGAGATTACAAATGGATTATGAAGGAAGTGAACTTGTAAGTGAATTTCTAGAACAGGTAAAAAGAAAATTACCTGAATGGCTCAAATGGAAAGAAGCAGAACTTAAAAGTGTATTAGAAGATTTAGAAAACCAAATTTTAAATGAAGCAAAATTCATAGCAAATGGAGGAGAACCAACCAAAGATAATATCCAACAGGCAATTGAACAGATGGGAACTCCACAGAGTGTTGCAAAAATATATAAACAACGAAGCACCCCAAAATTTTATTTATCCGAAGAACTTTTTGAATTTTATCTTCGAAGTTTAATGTTTTTTTCTGTAATTGTCATTTTAATTAACATTGTTATAATGATTTTTCGATTATTTATAAATCCATTAGATGCCATTTTGGGAGCATTGAGTGGAATGTGGATAGGATTTTTAATCCTTGTGGTTGTAATTACTGTCATTTTTGTTTATTTTTCGCATGAGGGATTCCTTCCCGAGGATTTCGGTATTTTACCCAAAAGATTAGCTATTATCTTCCCAATGAGAGCGTTAACACAGGAGAGATTAGAAGAAATCGAATTACGTACTAAGGAGAGTTTAGCAGAGGCTAAAGCCAGAGCCAAACAGAAGATAGCAGAAGCACGATTAATAGCTCAAGAAAAAATGGCAGAAACAAAGGCACGTGTAGAGGAAAAACTGGTCGAGGCAGAAGTTAGAAGACAAGAGAGAAAAGAACAAGCAAGACTTCGAAGGGAAGAAGCAAAGGCAAGAAGAGATTTAAAGAAGAAAGAGCCCATCTCACTAGGAGAATTAATTTTTGGGTTCATCGCAGGTTTGATTTTTGGATTAATTCTTATTTTCCAGCCTTTTTCAGTAATTGGATTATTTGAACAAGCTTTTCTTGACTGGTTAAAACTTTTTGGATTGTTTGTTTTTATTGGTGGGTTGATAGATTTAGCTCGCTTAGCAATAGGCGTAAGAAATTTCACTGGACAGCAGATAATGTTATTTGTTGTCGCATTCTATAGTGCTGTATATATTCCTTTATTCTTGAACCTTTTAGATCAACCAGAAATCTTCCCAATATCATTGTTTTCAGGTGGAATCATACCAATTATAACAGCTACTCAACCATTCTCACTCGAATATATTATTTATTTCTGGGTGATTGTTCTAATTATAGTTTCCATAATAATTGGAATGATAAGCAACTTTTACAAAGTTTACAAATTACAGAAGCTGAAGTATTAAATTTTTATTCTATTTTTTCTTTTTTTTTTTATTATTCTTTTAAAATAATTATATCCCTCAGATTTATATGAGTGAAATTAAACGCCTTCTTCACGATTTTAAATCATTTTATAACAAATTATCCAATCCAAAATTAGTAAAGTTATGTATAATATTTGCTCATTCAATTTTTTTAACGGGATTACTGATAGGAGTAATAATTGCTTATCTGTTTGGACCTGAAAGTTATAATATATGGGATAATTATATCAGCGACCTTGGATCATTTCGATATACTCCTGCTCCGTTCATTTTAGACACTATAGCGATGATGACTGCTGTATTATTAGTTCCAATCTTTTTTTACTTAACTAAAGAAATACTTTCAAACGAGTTTCCAATTAAATTGCGTTCTATTGAAACTTTGGGTAAGAAGTTATATCGTTTAATCGTTTTTGTATTAGGGATTCTTGGTTTTATAGCACTCCTTTTTACTGTTATTGGATTATTTGGCATAGGATTATTTAGTGAAGACAGAACAACACAATTAGGCTTGCATTTCCTTTTTTCGATTGTGGTATTTTCAGGCTTAGCATTTGCAGCTTTATTCAATGGAGGAGCAATATTGTTAAAAAAAACAATTCTTCCAAGATTATTGGGTTTATATATGATGATTGGACCCTTCACCATCACCATTATGTTTCTATTTCCTCCACCACCTTGTACAAGACCTTTCATCGAATGGATGATGTTATTTGCTGCTTTTTTATGGCTAATACCAGGCGCAGTAGTTATATTTAAGAAAATTGTTAAAGATCTAAAATAAACCTTTCTTTTACAAAAATTATTAAAAAAAAAAAATAAAAAAAATTATTTTGTTCTATATTTTTCAATTTT
>JBHLJZ010000035.1:0-31775 GCA_048887165.1 Candidatus Hodarchaeota archaeon
TGAAATTGGTCTATATTTTTTCATCTATAATATAAAGAAAAAAAATGTTAAATTTAAATATATTTAAGTTAGAACCCGTCCTAGGTATCAAAATTAGGGACTTATATTTTATAAAAATATGTAGCTATAAAATTATATCTATTAAGTTATTACTGATGAATAGTAAATTAATTTTTCAAGTAGAATTTATTTCAAGCTTAAATAATTTAAACTGCATAGCTACTAAGAGGTAACAAGAGATTTAGAAGTATATTAAATATAGTAATGTAGATACCAGCACCAACGAATATTTTATTCAAAGTATCGCTTTTTGAGAATAAGCCTGCGATAATTAGTAAAACTGCAGGAATTAACGTAGCAATTAAATCAAATGCGATTTGAGTAAGATTACCCCGAGCAAAGATATTTTTCTCTAAAAAGAATGTACTAAATAAAATGATTAAATTCAAGAATCCTTCAATGATGAGGTCTCTCTGCACCTTTTTAATATGTTTGTCATTACCTTCAGAATACATTTTTTTCTAGTATAACAGCTTTATGATAGTCTATTAAAAACGCGTCTCTAATTAAATCTTTCCAAAAAAGCCATTGAATTTTCAATTCTTAATTATTTTAATTCTTCCGTTATTTTAAGAAAGTCTACATACGGTATTGCAGTCCAGCTTTCGGCAAAATTAGCACCTGCAGCTCGAGATAGTAATGAAACCTTTGCGGCTTCTTGTTCATCTTTTGCTTCAAAAATATCGAGAAAGTCATATGGACCTAAAATCGCATAGTGAGAAATCCATTTAATACCAGGTACTTTTTCTTTAACTAACTTTAAGAATTTTTCACCCTGTTCTTTTCTTTTTTCTACTAAATCAGGGTTTTGGAGTTTCGTTGCTAGAATATATATTGGCATAATGATATGTATTATAATTGAAAAAATAAAGTTTACTCCCACATTTAAATTAAGGAAAAATTTAAGAAACTGAGTAATTTTTCTTTAAAATCATTAAATGTTAAGCTTTTCTTATATAATCTCGTACTTCTTTATACCCAATTATTTTTAAGTCATATTTTTCAACACACTCTTTAATTCGGGGATCAATAAAAGTTGTGTAATCTTGATCTCGCCAAATTGCAGAATCTGGAGTTATAGCTTTTAATTCAGGGCTCATTTTAGCAGCATGGAATAAGAAATGTGTAAGACCTGGTTTCAACTCAGAAATAAGATCGCAGTAATATTTAACCTTATCTGGATGCTCCCCACCAGTATCGATAACCATGTGATCTATTAAAGGCAAACCACTTTCTTCTACTTTTTTAAGTAGTTTTGAATAAATATTAGCGTAATGTCCCAATCCCATTGCGATTAAATCTTCTTTAGAAACTCTTGGGACAAAAGCAGGGACGTTAAACTCTCGGGCTAGCTTTAAGTAGAAAGGCATGAACTTTGGGTCCATTACAGTTCCCATATGTGTATCAATGTGTGTAATATTAATTCCATTGTCTAGTGCTCTTTCAATTTGTGTTCTCATTTCATATTCAGCTACCTGCGGACTAACATTAGCAATCGCTTCTTCTGCTGTTCGCCAGAGACACAGTTCTGAATCTAGTAAACCAGATTTGGGATCAACACTACTTAATGCTCTCCAACGATACAATTCATATTCACACGTAAGAGTTAAATGAACTCCTAAATCGTATTTAGGATAATTTTTATAAAATGATACAGTTTCTAAAAACCAAGGGGCTGGAACAATAATAGAGCCACAACTCGCTACTCCAAAATCTAAACATTCAAATGATGCTATATTTGAAGAATGACAAAAACCAATATCATCAATATGAAAAATAACAACCTTATCAGTGGAATCAAATCCTAACTCTTCAATAAAAGATTTATTGTTCATAATAATAATTTGAATTAAAATTAGTTTAAATAATTATTACTGTTTTAGCAACGGTAAAACTTGTGGACCATTGGGTAATATTAATATCCTTGCATTGTCTCCATGTCTTTTTAAAGATTTTTCTATAGCATTCACAACATTTTTAGCGTACTTTAAACCGATCTTTCCTAATTCATCTTGCTTCAATTCAGATACAAAATATATCTCAGCTTTCATCATCACCCTACATAAAACTTGTATTTCCCATTGATCGGGTACCAAAATTTCTTTTTTAAGAATTTTTTCATAAATCTTTTTAGATTCCATCCCAGAAAAAAGAAGTTCCTTAAACTTATCTTGACCTATACCAATTCCTTCAGAACATTCATTCACAGAAATAATTGTTCCCCCCTCTTTTACACCCATTTCACCTATTGCCATGCTTTTTACAGCTTGATATAAGTTAAGATCTAAAGGATAACCACCATTCCCACAAACAACAATATCGTATGGTTCTTGAATTTCTTTAAAAATATACTTTAATTGATAATCAACTAATCTTTCGTGAACTTTCTCTAAATCTCCAACAGCAATTTGGGTGATTTTATGTTGACTATCTATGCAAACATTTATGATAAGATCAACTCCAACCATTTTGGCAGCTTCAGTTGAGATTTTAGCCATTGGATTTTTCTCATAAATTCCAAACCTAGAATAGGGAGACGCTATATTTTGTGCAGAATGATTTTCAAGGATTGTTCTTTCTCCTGCAATTCCTGGAACTATTGATTTTCTTCCTCCTGCAAATCCAAAAAAAAAGTGTGGTTCTACGTATCCTGTTAAAATTTTCAAATCACTCTCATAGTAATGTTTATTAATATATATTGGGCAATTATCAGTTGTATTTCCCAAAAATATAAGAGAATCATTATCAATTGCGACATGGTCAAGTATTTTTATCCTTTTTTTTAACTTATTACCTAATATTTGGTTTAATTCTTCTTTTCGTGATCGTCGGTGCAATCCTGTAGCGATTAAAACTACTATTTTGTCATCAGTGATACCATAATCATTTAATTCTAGTATTATAGCTTCTAAAATAATATTTGATGGAACGGGACGAGTTGCATCAGAAACAACGATACATATTTTGTCTATCTTACTTTTTGTTTCTATTATCTGTTTTAATGGTAAAGTTCCAACCGGATTTTTTATCATTTCTCTAATTGCTAAAACGGGATCTTTAATTAACTTTTGTTTCACCGCAGGAAATACATCTACATTCCATTCAGGTCTCAATTTTATTTCTAAACCATACTTCCCATAATCAAATTCCATAGCTTTCTCACCTAACTGTGTAATATTTCTCGTGCCTTTTCAAAAATATCTGTCGTTGGAACGCTAGCAGGACATTCAGTTAAACAAGAGCCACAAAGAGTACAAGTATGAAATATATTGTTAATAATCTGATTAGGTTTTAAATCTCCAAATACTAAGGCATTTAGTAAACATAATCTTCCTCTTGGACTGTAAGCCTCAATCTTGTAATGAAGCTTTGAAGGACATACTTCCTTACAAAATCCACATCTCATACAATTAAATTCTAATAATCTATTTGCTAAATTTTTTAATTTTCTTGAAGGTGTTTTCTTTTTAAGTATCACATTGTCAGCTTTGCCAATGCCCGGATTCAAAATCTTATTTGGGTCATACAAATTTTTTATTTGAGCCATCATTTCAACAACTTTCTTCCCATGCTCTAATTCAAGAAATTGTGTTTTGATTTTTCCGATGCCGTGCTCCCCTGTTATAGTTCCTCCCACTGGGATAATTATTTTCCTATATAAATAATCTTTAGCTTTCTTAAAATCTATAATGTCTTTATCATCATTTTCATTAAAAAGAAACGTAGGATGAAGATTTCCTTCCATATGTCCAAAAGTAGCGACTTTAATATTAGGAATATTTAAATTCTCAGAAATTTTTTCGATTTTCTTTATAACTTCAGCAAAATTAGTTATTTGAATTGTACAATCTTCTAAACAACATGTAGGGCTTATTCGTGACAATGCTGGAAGTGCCGCTTTTCTTGCACTGATTAAATCATCACGTTCTTGTTGGTTTTCAGCGATTCTTATTACTATAGGTTTGTTCATTAGCATTATTTTGTGTAATTTAGAAAACTCAACTTCAATTTCGTTCTTACTTTTTCCTTCTATATCAGCTAATAGTACGTAACCTATAGGATAATCTATAAACGCTCCTCCTAAATTTTCGAAAACTGCTTTAGCTGTGAGCTTATCTAAAAATTCCAGTAATATAGGTACAATCCCTTTCTTTCTTAGCTTTAATACCGCGTTACTCAAATCATCAATAGTTTCAAATATATAAAAACCTAATTTTCTTTCCTTAGGTAAAGGTTTTATCCTTAATCCGATTTTTGTTATAACTCCTAAGGTCCCTTCCGAGCCAATAAATAAATCCTTTAAATTATATGAAGAAACTGATTTCAGTACATTAGTTCCTAATTCAACTTTACTTCCATCCACCAATATACATTCTATATGTAAGACGTAGTCTTTCGTCACTCCATATTTAAATGCTTGAACGCCACCCGAATTTGTAGCTACCATACCCCCAATAGTGCAAACTGCGCTTGAACCTGGATCTGGGGGAAAAAAATAACCATACTGTTTTAATTTATTATTTAAATTATCGCAAACTACTCCAGGTTCAACTTCTACTAAATTATTTTCTATATCAATTTTCAAAATCTTATTCATTAAACTTAAATCTAATACAATACCTCCATAAGGGGTTAAAGAACCTCCTGATAGACTCGTTCCACTCCCCCTTGGAGTAATAGGAATTTTTCTTAAATTTACATATTTCAGTATCATTGAAACTTGGGCAGAATTTTGAGGCATTAATATCAAATCAGGAATCCACTCCTTATTAAAAGTTATTGCCCCAAATGCATAAGTCCACCTTATTTCTGGTTCAATAAAAACATACTGTTTACCAACAATTTGTTTCAATTTTTCTAAATCTGATTCTAAGATTTTATTAAAAGTAGGACTCATTAGAGAGATCTAACTTAAATGATTCATATATATTTTTAAAAATTTAGTAGATTAATAATATTATTTATTATTCCTTATAATGTACTGAACTTATTGCCAGAAAATCCCCAGGATCTTAAGGTATTTTCAGCATTAGTAATAATATTTTCAATAAAATCCTTAACTGATACAACTTTTTCGATATGTCCCGCAGCCATACTCCATATACTTTTATCTTTCAATTGATGATGAAATATTTGTCTGTAATAATCTTTATCAAAAATGTCTTGGTTGATTAATTTTTTTTTATAATTCTGAGGTACTTTGCATTCTTTTGTTGCCATAATTGCGGTTCCAAAACATACTGCTTCAGCTCCCATAGCTAAGGCTGAAAGAAAACCACGAGAGTCTCCAATACCCCCTGCTGCTATGATTGGAATCTTTAAAAGTCTTTTCCCCATAGTTATATTCACAAGGGTTGTGTTTTGGAGAGGATTTTTAAAACCTGTTCCTTCCACTCCAACTAAAGTAACAGCATCAGCACCTAAATTTTCAGCTGATATCGCATGTTTAATAGTTGTGCATTTATGAAACCATATACACCCTGCGTCTTTTATTAATTTCCCTATCTTTGGTGCTTGATAAGCAGATGTAGTGAAAACTTTAACTCCCGAATTCAAAGCTATATGAACATAATCTAAATAATAATCTTCAGTTTTAGGTTTTGGTACTCTTTTAGCCATTATAGGCGGCATTATTGAAAAATTAATTCCAAATGGTTTATCAGTTAATTCAACCATATTTTTCAGCTCTTTCTCGAAATCTTCATTTGAAAAGAAATTTATTGCAGTAATTATCCCCAATCCACCGGCATTTGAAAAAGCTGCAGCAAAATCTGCCCTACCTACAGCAGCAAAAGCTCCCATAATGATTGGATATTTAGTACCAGTTAATTTAGTTATTTTTGTTTTCCATTCCATTGAATATCAAATCTAATGTGGAGAGAAATTATTTTGACAAAAATGAAAACTCTAAATTTTTATTTTTGAAATTGTTTTATTTTTAAAGACAGATAATAATATTTCGTAAAAAAGATTTTTTAAATATACTAATTACCATTATATTTTTGTAAAGAAATACTATTTTTAGGAAACTTATTGAGAAATAGTGGTTTGATATGCCAAAAATTCTAAAAGATCTATGGATTCTTACTTCAACTGGAGTCGTAGTCTATTCGAGGGTTATAGATGAAAGGATAAATCCTCAATTATTCGGTGCGTTAATGAGTGCTTTAAATACCTTCGCAGAGCAATTATCTAATGGAGGTATATCCAATTTTGAAATGTCAGACATGAGATTTGTATTAGTAAGGCGAAGAGATTTTTTATTTGTTGGGAGTGCACTTAATAAAACAAAAGAAAAAAAAGTAATTGATGAGTTGAAAGTTATTTCTGATAAATTTTTTCTTGTATATTCACCAAATGTATTGGTAAATTGGGACAGTGATATTAATAAATTTTCTAATTTCGGTGAATACATTGAAAAATCCTTAGAAAAACCACCTGCAGAAAAGCTGAAAGATGCATTCTGGTAAATCCATTATATTTTCTTGGACTTTATTTTAAATAATCGTAAAAAATTTAAGACATAAAGGATTCATTTCTATTGAGAAAAAAAATATTATAAATAATATAATTATAGAAAGATTAAATATGAAAGATCTGAACATCAAAAAGGAGAATACT
This sequence comes from Candidatus Hodarchaeota archaeon, assembly GCA_048887165.1. GTDB lineage: Archaea > Asgardarchaeota > Lokiarchaeia > Sigyniarchaeales > SOKP01 > SOKP01. Next base: position 6,682 of record JBHLJZ010000035.1, read on the forward strand.
AATCTTAAAGTTCTAGATAATTATGAAGAAGTTTTAAATAAGAATAGATTGGATTTTCTTGGTTCAACAAATCCAAATAAGATTATTAAACATTTAACTACACCCCGATTTTTAGGTTCCTATCATTTAAAAGAAGATATTAATCCTCAATTTAAATCCTTTGAAAGAATAATAAAAGGAGACTTCAATTTAAAATCTACAAAAGCTTTACGAAGCATAGTTTTTAATCCGATAACGATTACTCTTATACTTATAGCTTTTGTATTCAACTTATTCTTACTCTTTCTCAGCATTTTTTAAATATAATACCAATAAAGTAGTAGGAAAAATTCTTCATATAATCGATTTGAAATAGATTTCTAAATAAATTTTAAAGAAATATTATAATTTTATACATAATTTCTTTTGTTAAATTCAAAAAATATATGGGGAATTTTTTTTGATCTATGATGTAATAATTATTGGTGGTGGAGTTATTGGATGTTGTATAGCGAGATCCCTTTCGAAATATGATCTTAAAATCTGCCTTTTAGAAAAGGAAGCAGACATTGCTTCAGGTACAACAAAAGCTAATTCTGGAGTAATACATGCAGGATATGCAGCTCCAAGAGAATTTGTAAGAAGGAATTTATGTATAAAAGGAAACAAATTATATACTCAAGCTGCTGAAGAATTAAATTTTCCATTTCAAAGAATAGGGTCATTAGTAGTTGCTTTAGAAGATAATCAAATTAAAGATCTTGAGGCTGAACGAAAACGTGGTGTTGAAGATGGAGTCCCTGGCTTAGAGCTAATTTTAGATAAGGATAAAATTAAATATATGGAACCAAATTTAACTGACGAAGTAGTTGGTGCGTTACATGCTCCTTCTGCTGGTATTGTAAGCCCATACGAGATGACATTTGCACTTGCAGAAAATGCTGCTGTTAATGGAGTTAAGTTCTTCCGGAATCAAAAAGTTAGTAAAATAAAGCATAGGGATTACACTTTTACAGTTAAGACTAAATCCGATGAATTTAAGGGAAGTAATATAATAAATGCCGCAGGTGTATATGCTGCAAAAATTTCCAAGATGGTTGGTTTAGATTACTTTGAAATTATGCCTAGAAAAGGTGAATATATTTTATTTGATAGAAATGCCATGCATCTAAATAAAATCCTGTTTCCTATCCCTACTAAACTATCAAAAGGAATATTAATTTGTCCAACGATTCATGGCAACACTTTTGTTGGACCGAATGCCCAAAATATAACAGATAAGAAAGATACTTCAACTACTGAAGCAGGCTTAAAGGAAATTATAGAGGGAGGAAGAAAAATGATTCCAAATTTACCATTAAGAGCCTCCATTAGAAATTTTGCAGGATTACGAGCTGTTCCCAGTACCTATGATTTTATAATTGATAATACAGACATTTATGGATTTATTAATGTAGCAGGTATTCTTTCTCCTGGATTAACCTCTTGTTATGCGATAGCAGAAAAAGTTATCGAGTTTCTTGAACTCTTAGGGGTTGATTTAAAAATTAAAGAAGATTACAATCCGTTCCGCATTAAACCAGAAAGGTTCAAGGATTTTTCTAAAACAGAACTAGACAAAAAGATAAAAGAAGATCCCACATGGGGTAGAATAATATGTCGATGTGAAACAATTCCAGAAAAGGAAATTTTAAATGCAATACATGCGCCAGTTGGTGCTACCACTGTAGATGGTGTGAAATTTAGGTGTAGACCAGGAATGGGGCGTTGTCAAGGAGGATTCTGCCGTCCCCGTGTGATGGAAATACTTTCAAGAGAGTTAAAAGTCCCAATCGTAGATATTACTAAAAAAGGTGAGGACACAAATCTTTTAGTGGCCAAAACTAAAGATTTTCTGCTTGAACAATTAGAGGGTGGTGAGGAATAATAAAAAGCTATAAATCTGACGTAGTTATTATCGGATCGGGAGCTGCAGGAATGGCTGCCTCTATAGAGGTGAAACAGGCAGGATTAGATGTATTAATAATAGAGAGAGATAAGGAATTAGGTGGTATAACATTACAATGTATTCATAACGGTTTTGGCATTAAGGAATTTCAAGAAGAATTAACTGGTCCAGAGTACGCCCAAAGATTTATAGATCAAGTAAATGATTTAAAAATCCCCTATTTATTGGATACGATGGTCATTGAAATTACTAAAGATAAAAAAGTATATGCAGTCAATAAAAACGAAGGTCTTATTGAACTACAAGCTAAAGCAATTATTTTAGCTATGGGATGTAGGGAAAAAACAAGAGGTGCTATAAATATACCAGGATTTCGACCTGCAGGAATTTATACAGCTGGACAAGCCCAAAGATTTGTTAATATCGAAGGTTATTTGCCAGGGAATACTTTTGTGGTTTTAGGAAGTGGTGATATTGGTATGATAATGGCTCGTCGATTAACATGGGAAGGATGTAAGGTTAAAGCGGTAGTTGAAATCCAACCATATGTAAGTGGTTTACTTAGAAATCAAGTACAGTGTTTAGAAGATTACGATATTCCTTTAATAACTAGCTATACGGTTACAAAAATACATGGTAGAGATAGAATAAAGGGAGTAACTATTTCTAAAGTTGATCGAAATTTTGATAGAATTGTTGGGTCTGAAAAATTTATAGAGTGTGATACTCTATTGCTGTCCGTAGGATTGATACCAGAAAATGAATTAACCTTACAAGCAGGAGCGGAATTATCAAAAAATGGAGGTCCCATTGTTGATAATAATTTAGAAACTACAATTGAAGGAATATTTGCATGTGGAAATGTATTGCAAGTGCATGATTTAGTCGACTTAGTCACTGCTGAAGCAAAAAGGGCAGGAAAAAATGCTGTAGAGTATATTAACGAAAGATATGGGAAAGAAATCAAAGATAAAGACAAAACAAAATTTATCCCTGGTGAAAATGTTAATTATGTTAAACCTGATTTTGTCAACAAGCGAGATTTTTCAAAAGAAGTAGTATTTACATTTCGTGTAAATTATCCGGATAGGAGAGTCCTTATTCAATTTAAAGATGATAATGGAAATATCGTCTACAAAAGAAAGAAAGTCTATGTAATCCCAAGTGAGATGATAGAATTTAACATTAAATTTGATCAAGTTGCATTAGAACCAACTTGTAAAGAAATAACTATTGAGGTAATACCACGACCTGAAGTATTAATTGAGGAGGATTGATTAGGTAATGTCAGAAATTAGTACAATTCGAGTAATTAGATGTATAGTATGTCCAACAGGTTGTGAAATAAAGGTAAATCAAACTCCAGATAATAAAATTACATTTGAGGGTTACACCTGCAATAGAGGTTTAGAATATGCTGAACAAGAATTCTATGAACCAAAGAGAATTTTAACTACAACAATGAGAGTAGAAGATGGATTTTTACCTTTAATTCCAGTACGGAGTGATAAACCAATACTAAAAGATAAATTAAAAAGTGTATTGGATGAAATTGCTAAAACAAAAGTAAAAGCTCCAATAAAGATGGGTGACATACTAATAGAAAGTGTGGCTAGCATTGAAGCTAATATTATCGCAAGTCGAAATTTACCTAAATCTTAAAAACTTTTTCCCTTAAATTCAAAATGTTGCCTTCTATTGTAATACAACTCTTCTTAATTATTGGATTCTCATTCTTTAGTTATAACCTTATATATATAGTGCATTTTAAAAGAAGACATAAAATTAATAATAATAATGAAATCGATAACCAATTAAAAGAAACTAGATTGTTTGCTCGGATTGGAATCATGATTCTGAATGTTTTTATAACTTTAGTTTGCTTAAACATTTTTTTTTATCATTATATAATTGAAATTATTCCAAGAATAGATCTATTATTTTTAACCCAAATTGTTCAAGTAATAGGATTCTCTTTAGTTATTGGAGGAAATATAACCCTTTATTTAGCTTATCATAAATTAGGAATCTATTGGGCTTATCCAATTGGTAGCATTAGTAAAAAAAGAAAATTGGTGAAAACGGGTATATATAAAAGGATTCGCCATCCAATTTACCTTTCATTTAATTTATTTTGTATTGGTTTTAATATGATTTTATTAGATTGGTTTCTGCTAGGTTTATACATAATTGGGGCCATAGGACTTTATTTTCAAGCTATTGATGAAGAAAAAATACTGATAGAATATTTTGGGAAAGATTATCTAGATTACAAGGAACAGACAGGGCGTTTCTTTGTAAAAATACTTAAAAAAGAAAAATGAAAATATCCCTAACTGATTAATCTAGAAAAGTATTTTTTAGATCATTAATGAGGTTATACTCAAATGATTAAAACTCTCAATAAGAAAAAGCTGATAATTCCGATAATTAATTTGATTCTAATGGTTTTTTTCATAATTGGAAGTTTTTTAGTTAACTTACCAGTGTTATACTTAATTTCAGTCTATGCATTAACTTTAACTACAATTACAGTTCAATATGATCATTGGATTTTAAATAGTTTAGCTACACCACTAACTTTTACCTATACCTGCGCATTGATTCAAGACATAATTGATTTAAATCCACTTTTCGCAATTTTCCACATACCAACAGTGTGTTGTTGTTATGTTATTATAAGGAGAAAGAATAATTCAATCATCATAATGCTTCCAATTAGTGTTCTCTATGCCTTCTGGATATATGCTATAAAATCATGGTTATATTTTCCATATTACGAGTGTATTTTTTTTTATATATGTGATATCTCTCAGCAATTCTTGAGTGTTTTGATCATAGGGATCATAACTTCAATTGTTGCGACCAAACCAGTCAAAAAACTTCTTTCAAAAGCCTTTATTTCAATATCTAAAAATCAAAAAGACACAATGATAGAACAAGAAGTAATTCTCGAATAAATTTTTTCGAATATATGAAATTCTTTACTTTTACATTATTAAATTAAATAAGAAGTTTTATGAAATTTTAACTCTTTTTAATGATTATTAATTAAGCAAAAATTTCGATGGAACCCTTCTTATGCCAGAGATGGATCAAATCTATAAGATACAAGAAAATTTGTATATCGGAGCCTTCTGGCCTAAATTAAATTTTGATGAGTTTAAAAAATTTGGTATTACTGCTATCGTAAATTTAATGGAAGTAAGCCACTATGATCCAACTCCAATGGGATTTAAATATCTTCATAAAGGATTTCCAGACGATAGATACCCACCCCATAGTTATATAAAGGAAATTTTAGAGTTCATTGATTTCAACATTAAAAATGGAGGAAAAGTCTTAATTCATTGTGCAATGGCTATTTCAAGAAGCGGTGGAATCACAGTTGCTTGGCTATTAAAAAATCATTCCGATTGGAGCTGGAATGACGCTTTAAATTACGTTCGTAAATCACGATTAATTTATCCTGCTATTGAAATAAAAGAATCAATCCTTGACTATTTTGAATCTTTAGAAGGAAAAAGAAGAGATTGAATTTAATTTCATAATACTTATTTGTATTTCAATAACTTTTTAAGAAAAATCTTAGATCTTTTAATAAAACTAATTTTATTCAAAACAAATAAAAAGGAGATGTGTAGATGTCAGAATTCGAAGAAAAGGTTCTGAGTTTGCTCGGAGAGATTAACAATAAGCTTGATAAACTCTTAGGTTCTACTAGCCCTTCAGGAGTATCGGTAAAAGCATCAGTAAGCACTGGAGAAAGTTACGTTAAACCATCTGCTGTGGTTGAAAAACAACAAGAAGAAGAGAAAGCCGCCGAGAAACCTTCTTTTGAGGGACGAAGAATTTGTCCTGACTGTGGTGGGACCGATTTTAGGGCTGAGGAAGATAAAAGTCAGGTTTTACATCAAATGGGCGGCGTAAAGATTTATTCCAAGAAATACATATGTAAAAAGTGTGGTTATGAATATTGAACCAATTGTAAAATTCATTTGGTAAAGAAAGATAATCTAATTTTTCTTTTTTTTTATAAGCAAAATTCATGTTGTAGTACTCTCTTTTACCCCTTTCAATTTCGCTTTTTTGAAAGGATCTTTAAATTGTAGGTCGAAAAGATGTTTATAAAATCCTTGTTTTTCAATTAATTCTACATGTGAACCTTCTTCTATGATCTTTCCTTTATCTAAAACAACAATACGATCAGAATTTATAATAGTAGAAAGTCGATGAGCGATAGAGATACTAGTTCTTCCCTTTAACAATGTCTCTAAAGCTCGTTGTATTAATAATTCGCTATATGGATCGATTGAGGAAGTTGCTTCATCAAGGATTAGGATTGGTGGATCAGCTATCAATGCTCTCGCAAATGCGATTAACTGCCTTTGTCCTTCAGATAATCTGCTTCCTCTCTCTCCTACTATAGTATCATATCCTTTTTCAAGTTCCATGATAAAATCATGTGCGCTCACTTTCTTAGCCGCTTCTATTATCTCTTGATCTGTTGCACCTAATTTTCCATATCTAATATTATCTTTTACTGTTCCTGAGAATAAGAAATTTTCTTGTAAAACAATACCCATATTTCTTCTAAGATTCTTTAAATGAATATCTTTTAAATTAACATCATCAATTTCTATATCCCCTTTAGTCGGATCATAAAATCTACTTAATAATTTAATGAATGTGCTTTTACCAGCACCTGTATAACCTACTAATGCTAGTCTTTCTTTTTCTTTAATCGTTATGTTAATATCTTTTAGAATCGGAACCCCTTCTTCATATGAAAAGTTAACGTTTTTATAGGCGATTTTCCCGTTAATTGATGTGAGCTTTATAGCATTATCTATTTCTCTAATTGATGGATCTTCGTCAAGCAGGCGTATTATTCTTGAACCTGCAGCAATTGAATTTTGTAAAATAGTTATGAATCCAATAATAGAGAAGAGTGGTTCGAAGAACATAAAGATATAAAAAATGAATGCAACTAAAGTGCCTTGGGACAATATACCTTCTCGTATTAAGTATCCAGAGGTAAAGAATAACGTGGAAATGCCAAAAGTAATTACTAATATTACAATTACGGGAATAAATGCTAATAATTTTGCAGCTTTCATTGTTGTAATTCTTTCTAATTCAGTTGTTTCTTTAAACTCCTTATAATTCTCATCTTCAACTGCAAAGGATTTTATTACTCTCATCCCCATAATCGATTCATCTAAAGTACCTGTTACGTTTGCAACACGCTCTCTTAACTCTTTAAAATATTTTCTTGCTTTTCCAAATAAAATACCTGCAATTCCACCAAAAAATGGTAAGATTAAAAAAGCAACTAGTGTTAATTGAGGACTGAGTAAAATCATAAAAAATAGTGCACCAAAAACCAAAAAGAAATTACTAACAGAGACAAGTAGACCTGATTGTATTAATTCTTGGATTGTATTGACATCTCCAGTGAGGTAATTTATTTTTTTACCTGCAGTTCTTTTAGGACTTTCATGATAATCCAAACCTAATTTTTGAAATTTAGAAAATAATTCAAATCTTAAATTATACATAGTAAGGGTCGCCAGTTTAGAAATAATATAGCCCTGCAAAATCCTTGTAATAACTCCTGAGACTGTCATGATAAAAAAAAGAGTCCCTAAAAAAATGACAACCTCTAAATTTCCCTCAGTTGCTCCAATTCCACCTCCTAATCCATCATCGACTAAAGCTCTAAATATTAATGGAGTAAACCAACTAATTATAATATTTAAAGTAATTAAAAATGCGAGAGGAAAAATGTATTTTTTATTACCAGACCCAATATATTGCAATAATCTTCTCAATATTTTGAAAGTTCCACCTTGATATAATTCCTCTTCTTCTTCTTTTTTTTCAGAATTTTTTTTTCTTCTCCACACCTCTAAGCCCTCTCCTCAACTTTTAAAGTTAAATATAGATTTTTATATATCCCTTTATCTTGATCCATTAACTCTTCATGAGTTCCTATTTGTACTATTTCTCCATTTTCTAATACAATTATTCTATCTGCATTCCTCACGCTGGATAATCTTTGGGTTATTAGGAATGTAGTTGAGTCTCTGAAAACTTCTTTAAAGTGTTTTTGAATCCTATATTCTGTATCAACATCAACCGAAGAAGTTGCATCATCCAGAATTAAAATTCTTGGTTTTATGGCAAGAGCTCTTGCAATTGCAATTCTCTGTTTTTGACCTCCTGAAACTGTCATACCTCTTTCACTTACTTTTGTGGTATATTTTTCTGGGAGTTCATCTTCTATAAATTTGTGAATATCTGATGCAATAGCTACTTTTTGAATGTCTTCAAATTTAAGATCCATATTTCCAAATGCAATATTATCCCGTATTGACCTAGAGAATAGGAAACGTTCTTGTGAAACAAAACCAATTTGTTTTCTGAGAGATTTGAATGTAACATCCTTGATTTTAATCCCATCTATTAAAATCTCTCCTTTTGATACATCGTAAAATCTTGGAATAAGTTTGACTAAGGCAGATTTTCCAGAGCCTGTGGCTCCAAGAATTGCGACATTTTCTCCAGGTTTTATTTTAAAGTTTAGATTTTTCAATACATAATAATCTCCATCTTGGTCAAAAGTGAAATAAACGTTTTTAAACTCTACTTCACCTTTAATTGGTGGCATCTCAATTGCATTTGGCTTTTCTTTGACAATAATTTGAGAATTTAAAATATGTGTGACTCTATCACAAGTTTCAGTTATTTGAGGCATGTTACCAAGAAACCTGGAAATAAAATATAAGGGTTCGATAGAGAAATTTAAAACTAAAACAAACGCAAATAAGTCTCCAAAAGTCATTTCTCCACCAAGCACAAAATATCCTCCTAGAAGCAACACAATTAAAAACGCTATATTATCAATGAGGTATATAATAGGATCAAACGTAGCTTGCAACTTTATGATTCCCATTGAATCCTTGTAATATTGATTATTTTCCTTCGAAAATTTTTTAATTTCATGTGATTCTCTTCCGAAAGATTTTACTACAGTTATCCCTTGCACGTTTTCTTGAATATTGTGGGTTAAATCCGCATAAGTTTCTCTAGATTTTTTAAAAACAGGTCGTAATTTATTTCTAAACCGTAGTAAGACATAAAATAATGCTGGAGATACCATAATTACGAATAGAGCTAATTTTGAATTGATATAAAAAAGGATAATAAAACTAAATGAAAATGTAATACTTTGTCGGATGAACATTCCTAGATTGTTTCCCAGAAACTCTTTAAGCAAATTCACATCGCTAGTAGTGCGTGAAATAAGATCACCTGTTTTATTTTCATCAAACCATTTAAAACTCATCAATTGAATCGTTCTAAATAAGTCGTTTCTTAAGTTATAAATTACATTAGCACCGATAAGTCTGTTAATATAAATTCTAATTCCAAAAAGAGTTCCTACAATACCCTGAATAATAACTATTGTAAAAAAAATAGGCAGAATATTTTCTAAAGGTAAACTGGGATTTACTAAAATATCCATAGCTGGGCCCAATAAAAGAGGAAAAGTCATGAATAAAAAAGATTGAACTATTCCTAAAATCTGAATCACTATAAATGTTTTTTTGTAATCCCATAAAAATGATAATATTTGTCTTAATGAAGTTTTATACTTTTTATTAAGAAACTTCTCCCGTCTCTCTATGAACTCTATTTTTTTTTCTTTACCCATACTTAAAATAAAAAATTGTAAAAGAAATAGTTTTTTAAAATAACTTATAGTAAATTTTAACAGTTCTTATAAGTTCTTTTAAAATTTAAACTCATAAAAAATATTAGTATTACAGAATATTGTTAATAAACTTAAGGTGAGATTGATTCCTCCTATAAGAATAAAGAATTGGATGAGGTATGTGAAAAATTTCGCCTTAAATAAATTTACAGAACATAAAGTCCCTTATTCAGCACAAATAGAACTCACTTTACGATGTAATGCTTCATGTCCATTTTGTTCATTTCCCTTACTACCGCATTCATTAAGTTCGAATGAAATGAATACAGATCAAGTAAAATATGTTATTGATCAAATTGCTCAATTAGGAGTTAATGCTCTATCTTTCACTGGGGGCGAGCCTACATTAAGGAAAGATCTCCCTGAACTGATATATTATACTGGAGTTATTCATGATTTTATTAATGGAATTGCTACTAATGGATATTTGATGCCAAAATTATTTAAAGAAAATGGAAAATTAGAAGGTCTTGATTATATATTATTGTCGCTTGATTATCCTTCTCCTGATCTTCATAATAAAAAGAGAGGTATAAAGATTTTTCATAAAATCTTAGAAACTATTGATTTAGCTGCTAAAAGAGACATAAAAGTAATTATTAGCACCGTTGTTATGAAAGATAATTTATATTTGCTTGAAGAGATCTGCGAATTAGCTGAAAATCTAAATTGCTCAATAGAGTTATTTCCATGTGAAAATATCATTAGAGAATTTTCTGGAAAGGAATATATAATAAATAACATTGAAGAAATGATTCCCAATATATCCTTATGGGCTAACTTAATTCGAAATCTTAGGACTAAATTTAAAAATATTTTAACTGATTTAATAAGTGTTGATGTTATTGAACAAGGTGGTTTTGGAAAGAATTCGAGTTATCATCAAAATATCTTAAGATGTAATGTTGCAGAAGCATATTTATTTGTTAGACATGATGGTTTCGTAGATTATCCATGCAAAATCCATCCTTTAAATAGTTTTAGCGCTTTAAAATACCCGTTATCCAAGATTTATAATTCTAAAGAAGTAAGATCAATAATGAAACAACATGATTCTTATAATTTCTGTAATGGTTGTAGACTGGGCTGTAGTATTGCCTCTAGTTTACCTTCAAGATGGAAGACACTAGCATCTAAATATATTTTAGGATATCTTAAAGGTAATTTGAAGTAATTATATTTTTCTTTCTAAAAATTTATCTTGAATTAATAAAATTAAAAAATTTTATTTTAGATTATTATTTTCCTATTATAGTGATAAAATTATGACAGATGGATATGTTATCGTCTCATTAATGCTAATGACTATAGGTATGATTGCCTTAGGTATGATTTTTAATAAAGTGATGGGGATAAATCCTGAAAAAGCTAAAGAATTAAGAGATAAGGCTATGAATCTCCAAGAACGTATGAAGACAGCTCAAATGATGGGAGATGGTCAACAAATGATGCAGTTACAACAAGAATCAATGCAACTTACTAAACAAATGATGAAAAAACAACTTGTTCCAACATGTATAAGATGTGTTATATTTTTAGTAATTTTTGCGATTCTCGGAGTAGTGTATGCGGATTTTGCATCAGGACTGCTTCCGTTTCCAATATTAATATTTGGGGATGGATGGGTTGCTTTATACTTCTTGTTTTCAATTGGGTTTGCATTGCTAATTTGGGGTACGAAAAAGTTGTATAAAAAGGTAATTGGTAAGGAAGATAAAGGTAAAACAAGAGAAATTTTAAATATATTATCACCTATGTCAGATGGATTTCAAACATATCGTCCATCGGCTTCACCCTCAATTGATAATAAATCTGAAGAAGTAAACCGAACCGATTCATGGAAAGATAAGATTAAGAATCAATAAAGAGCCATCATACAAAAATCAAAATTATTTCTTAACATTATAATAATCACCATGAAAAGTTATAAAGTAATAATTGTATTTTTTATCGTTTTTATTTTAACATTATTAAGCTTCATTTTTAACCAGTATTTTCTTTTTGTACCAATCATCTGTGTTATACCGTTTTCATGTCGTTTAAGTCGAAGATCTGAGAGGGATTATCAACATCAAATAACTTATTCACCTCAATCTCAAGAATTCAAAAGAATATGTCCTTTTTGTGAAAAGGAGATAATTGAAAAAAACTTAAGATTTTGTCCGAATTGTGGAACAAAAATATAATTAAAAAGGTGGATATAATGGAGAAAAGTTATAGCTTTAAAAAACAAATGGTTCTTTACTTTATATTTGCCATTATTATGATTGCTTTGAATTATTTAATTCAAAAGATTAACCAAGTCTTAATCGCACCATTTATATGTGAAAATTTTGGGGGAAATACTTTTATTCAATTCTTTTACTGTTCAATAAATCCGTATAATATGCCCGAATTAATAGGTTCTATTTTTGCTGTTGGAATAACATATATTGTCAAATTTTTTTTAGATAAATTTATTGTTTTTAAAAGGAGAGATATGAAATTAAAAGAAACTTCACAAGAATTCTTAAAATATCTTGGTTTTGCAATCCTAACAACTCTAGAAAATATTGGCATACAGTTTTTCTTATCCAACTTTTTAAATTGGCCACTAGAAATTAGCTTTTTAGTTGCGCTTTCAATAGGATATGTGACAAAGTTCTTTTTAGATAGAAAATATGTATTTAATATTGCAAGTCAGATTAAATGAAAATTACTTTTTGAAATATAATTTAGCTTTAAACAAAATCATTTATCTAATGATTTAAGAAAGTATCTTTATTACTACAATAATTTAATATAAATAGTAAGTAGAAAAATTTAATAGAACAAAAAGTGTTTTTAATAATATGTCGGAAGAACATGAGAATCACAAAGATGAAGATGAATCAATCGTAGAAGCACTTTCAAGTCTAGGTTGGGTTGAAGAAAAAGAACCTGAAGAAGAACATCCTGAAAAGGAAGAGGAAAACATCCAAGAACAGTTAAATTTTTTCATTGAAGAAAATAAAAAATTGACAAATGAAATTAACACAGTTCGAGAAGAAAAGGATAAGATTGAACAAAGATTAAAAGATCTATCCAAGGAAAAAGAAAAAATTGTTGAAACTCTTGAAAAAAACAATGATACTATTGATAATTTACTCCAATCGATTGTACAAAAAGATGATAAAATTAAAGATTTAGAAACAGAGAATCAGATGTTAATAGATACTACGAAAAGTCAAGATTTTGAAGTTGAAAGAATACCTGAATTAAATCAAGAATTAGAAGGTAAAAATCAAGAAATTAGTTCCCTGAAATCACAAATTGAAAATTTAACTAAACAAATAGAGGAACTAGATTATGCAAATAACGAAAAAATCGACTTACTACAAAATCAAAAATTAGAAATAGACAACTTAAGTACCGTTATTAATGAACAAGTCCAAAAAATTCAGAATCTTACTTCTCAAATAGAAACCTTTAAATCCGAACAAGAAGGCAATGAAGATCTGGTTAAGAATTTGCAAGAAAAAGAAAATAAAATAAAAGAGTTAAAGGAACAAATTCAATACTTAGAAAGCGATACTATACAAAAATCAAAATTTGAAAAAGTACAATTATTAGTTGAAAAAAAAGATGAAATCATAACAGAAAAGGAAAAAGCTATCTTCAATATGGAAAACTCATTAAATACAGCAAATCAAAAAATAAAAGAATTGCAACAAAATCTTGAAACCTTTAGCCTAGTTAAAAAAGATATCGAGAAAAAAGAAGAACGTATCAAAGAACTAGTATTGGAAATTGAAAAGTTAACTCAGAAAAATAAAACAAACGAAGAATTCGTAGCTAGGTTGCAAAAAAACTTAGAAGAATCTCAAGAAAAGTCAGGCAATATCACTGGAAAATTCGAACTAGAAATTGCTAATTTGCGGAATTTGATTGATGATAAGAATATTGAGATAAAGGAAATGAAAGCAAATGAGACACAATTGAAAAATAAATTATATGAAGCTGAACAGATCGAGGATAGGATATTAACCGAATTACAAAAAGTCAAGGATAATAATGTTAAACTTGAATCTGAAATTGAAAAGAAAGAGAATGAGTTAGTGGAACTAAAGAAAAAGATTAAAATAATGAGAAGGGATATGAAAAAAACCTGATTTTTAGTATTTGATTATTTTAATTTCAATTCTTTTAATATTTCTTGTCGTTTAGAAAATATAAGACTTTATTTGAAGTTTTTTCCTTTACAATTACATTAAATTTTTCTAAATCTTTCAAATATTTATCGGTAGTACTTATGTGCATGTGTAATTCTTCAGAAAGTTGAGTTTTTGTAATACCAATATTATTTTGTTTAAGATACTTAATAATTTTTTGACTTTTCTCCTTTGAAGTAAAGTAGTATAATTCAAAATCCTTAAAATCCTTATTTGCATCAAAATAGATTTCATGTTTCCCTATAACTTCTTTTTGTATGAATTTAAATTTTAAAAGTATATTAAGATGCCAGACTACAACATGATTACTTAATTTTAATTCCCTTACAATGTGATTAAAATAGGTACCTGGATATTTCAAAACGAACTCATATACCTTTCTCCGTTTAACATTATCCAAAATTTGACTTCTTACTAATTTTGAGCCTTCTAATATATAATTTTTTTTAATTAATGATTTTAAAATTGTCTCTATTCCCTTATAATTCAGGTTTAATGAGGACCTTCTAAACCTTGTTTGGATGTAAGGAATAATTTCATCAATTTTAAATTCCCGATTCTTATTTAGATACTCTTCAATAATATCTAACACAAGTTCTTCCTGTTCCTGAAGTTGTACTAACATAAAATAATAAAGCCCAATTTTCTTCTTATTTAATCATTAATTTTCAAATTTTGATCTTTTAATCATCTCTTTGAGGATAGCCTTTCTTTCAGCTGGTGTAAGATTGAGCATTTCTTTTATAAAATTATCTTTTTCAGAATCCTCCCATTGAAAAAGATTAATTTGTTCAAGAAACTCTTTTGAAATTGCAGTCAAAGTTTTCTTTCTCAAATTAGCAAATTTATCAATACCGTTCTTATCCCCAACCTTTTGATATTTCTTTTTATATGCTAACTTATTATTGCTTTCAAGAAAGATGGCAGGAAATATATCTTGTCTATAATGATATATTGTATATGCAACACTAATACTAATCGCGCTAATAACCACTATCAAAATAATTAGAAACCATGGAAAAGTGGGGGTATCTATTATCTTAATGGCATTGGGAATTCCAACTTTAGGGTCATGATTAATTTGATCCCCTCGTGGATAGTTTAAGTAAATTTTCTGTTCATTTTCATCATCATCATCTACTTCAATTTCACCTACAATAACTCTTTTTGAGATCCCATCAATAGAAGCATTTTCATACCAAGTAAAAATTCCTTCAAAGCTGCTGTTTCTTGTTAAAACCCCCTTCTCATTAGTTGCGTACCCTTTTTTTTCATCTTCTGTCTCTTCTACTTCAATAAAATCTCCACTGGTCTCTAATTTAGTATATAAAGCAATTTGAGAACTGTCATTCAAGTAATTGAAATCATTAATTTCAATATCTATTTTAGCAGTTGAAGGTAAAATTAAAGTATTATTCACAAAATCAAACTCTTCTATAACATAGAAATGTATAGTAAAAACGCCATCTGTAGTATTAATAGTAAATTTATGCAATTTTGTATCTTCTGAAATGCTATAATTGGTATAAATCAATTCTTCGAAGTTGTTTAACTCAATCTCTTGTATTAATTGATCAGAAGTAGAATCATATATTCCATTAGTATCATTATCTATATACTCAATAAGCTTCTGAAATGTAATCCCAAATTCAATTTCAAATTCTGTTTCACTCTCACTTTCATAATCAGATTCATATGAAATTTGAAAACTAAGACCATCATTATCATATCTTATATTAATTTCAATTTCATCAATAATATCTCCATATCTTAAGAAAGATTCTATTTCTGTCTCATTAGTTTTAAAATCAATCTTTATGTTTCTTTTATTCAATTCTTCAAAATCATCATCTATACCGTCACTGTCTAAATCAGATGCTACGGCAAACCCAAGAATAAAGCTGAAAATAATAATTGAAAAGGGCATAACTTTTAGAAATAACCTAATTCTTTTCACTCAGCTTACCTCATTTTGTAGTTCTTTTTTTAAAATTTTAAATTTTTTTCGTATAAATTATAAGAATATTTTCTGGGCTTTATCATAAGGATTTGATAATTTTTATGTTGCTATCTAATTAAAAAAAAAAATTATTTTAATAAAATCTAGAATTATGAAATTCTCTTTTTTCTACGTGTTACTAAGAATACTGCAACTGTTACTCCAATTATCGCTATACTGCCCATAACAAGAATTAATGGAACCCATGGAAAATCTGATCCTAAAAGGGCAATTCCTACTTTTGGATCATGATAAATGTGATCTCCTCGTGGATAGTTTAAGTATAATTTCTGCTCATTTTCATCATCATCATCAATTTCTATAGTGCTTGATAAAACTGTCTCTGATAAGCCATCTACTAATGCTACTTCTTTCCAAGCAAAGATTCCTGCATAATTAAGGTTCCTCGTTATTACTCCATCTTCATTTGATGTATAACCTTCTTTTTCATCTTCAGTTTCATCATCATCTTCATATTCTACACCTGATTCCAATTTAGTATATAAAGCAAGTTGAGAAGTATCGTTTAGGTAATTGAAATTGTTAATTTCAATATCAATTTTAGTTTGAGTGGGAGTAATTAAAGTATCATTTACTATCTCAAATTCTTCTACAAGAAATATATGGGCTGCAAAAACGCCATCTGTAGTATTTACTATGAAATAATGTAAAACAGTATCACTAGCGATTGTTGAAGTCGAATATATTAAAGGTTGGAAGCTATCTAATGCAACTTCTTGTATTGTATCATCAGTCGATTTATCATAAATACCATTCCCATTTAAATCAACAAATTCAATAAGTTTTCGAAATGTCACTTCAAATTCTATCTCAGATTCAGTAGAATTTTCAGATAGATATTCTGATTCATAACTGACCTTTACTTCAAGACCTTCACTTTCATACCTAATTCTAAACTCAATAGAATCTTTAGGCTCGCCATTTCGTAGAACGGTTTCAATCTGAAATTCATTGGCAGAAAACTCAACTTCAATGTCTCGTTTACTAGATTCTTCAAAATCATCATTTATACCGTCATCATCATTATCACTAGCTGCTACAGTACCAATATTTATAGTAAAAATCAATAATCCTAGTACAAAAATTCCTAATATATATCGTCTACTATTTTTCATTCTAATATCAACTCCAGTTATAAATTTTTTGTAAATAAAATAATAACCCTATTAATCTACTTCTTCATCGATTATATAAAACAATCTGGTAAAATATTGAACTAATCAACCTACTTTAGCATATTCTAATTAATTTATTTATCCCATTTTCTTATTACGATTCTAAAAAACATAGCATCAAGTTAATAATTCTAAATTTAATTACAAAATAAGATTAAGTTATTTATAACAAAGTTTAAATTAAAAAAAGATAAAAAAAAGGTAAAAAATAACTATATTAAATTACTTTATTTTTCTCTCCACTCTATCCCGCATTCACCACAGCGATACTTTTTTCCGTACATCCGTGGATAATCCATAATAATGTTACTTTTATCGACACTTTCATGAATTGACATTTTATTTTCATTGCCACATTTTGGACATTTTCTCCGTCCATCAACTTTTTCAATTGTTAAAATTGAATCGTCAACACGTCCAGGAATCCCTGGCCCTGCACTCGAAGCGCTAGCAGCTTTTACGTCAGCTATATCCGCTTTTATTTCATCAGGAGTGACGTCTAAGACTTCAGATTTAAATTCTGGTTGGATTTGGGCTACTTTTCTATCTGCTTCTGTTTCAGGTTCTAATACTGACTCTGCTCTTAATTGTACAGCATCTGATTCTTTATAATCTTCACCTTTTTCTAAAGCACTTAAAAATTCACTATCATCTCCTTCTTCAAAAATAGTCTCATTTTGAAGACCAGATCGGTCAGCATCAATCTGCCTTGCCCATTGTCCCGCTTTTACTTTCTCTTTTACATTGCATTCCATCCCTTGCCAAATATATACTTTATTTCCTAAATCTGCAACAAAACAATCTTCAGTATCTAAAGAATCCTTAGAATAAGGAACCTGAATCATCTTCATAGCATTAATACCTTCAAACTCCTCTGAAGAAACTCGATATAATATATTTTTCCATTCGGAGAAACCAGCCCAGTCACCAGTAGATACGTCCTTTAATAAAGTTTTTGCCACATTCTTTTCTACAATTTTCATAGCTCCTATAGTATTTATTAATTTCATAAAAGCTACCGGTTCTTGGCCTTGATCTACGGTAATTATTTTTGCTGCACCGCCTCTTTGTTGGTCAAGGGTCCGTGCTTGTGCAGCTCCCGCAGTTTTCTCATCAATACTACACTTATTTCCTATCCAAACATAAATAGTTTTCTCATCATCGACGATATATACATCTCCTGTTGAAAAGATTGGCTTATCAGTCTGTTTTAAAGCACCTTGATCCACCATAAAAAGTTTCATATCAATTTCCTCAATTTTTTTTTTTTCGAAATTAAATTATTTTTAATAAAAAGATAGTCTTCTTCTTTATATTTGTTTAGAAATATTATGGAAAAAATATTAGCATTAATAATCATTTAACGCAAGTTTGATACGGTTAACAATTTCTGGAATATGTGTGATATCGATAGAACAATAAGCAATTCTGATACCGTTAATATTTTCTTCTTTGCTTTCAATGGGAATTATTCCAACTTTATACTTCTTCAATAATTGATCTGCAAATTCTGTTGCTTTAATTTTATTGGGATTTAAATTTAAAAATAAAAAGAACCCTCCCGCATTAGGATCAATTGATATGTCTGAATTTCGAATCATATTCAATTCAATATTCAATTTTCTATATCTCTCTTTAAGCAAACCTTGAACTTTTTTTCTAGATTCAAGAATTTTTTCTATACCTTTTTCTTTAAAGAGTTTAAGTGTAATTGCTTGATAAAAATGATTGCAGTTTGACACCGTGCTCCTAATTAACCCTGAAAGTTTACTTTCCAATTCTTTCTTTAATTGTTCTAAATCTTCTGTGTTTTGAACCCATGATGGTTTTAATCCAATTGTGATAAATCCAATTCGCCCTCCATACATCAAAAGTTCTTTTGTGATGCCATCTAATTTAACAGGTATAATATCTTCGTTTACTTGTTGGAGATCATAGAAAATAGACCTGTTTATAACATCCTCAGAGTATATATAGGGTTCATATGCATCATCTATTAAAATTACAATTGGTTTATTTATTTCTTTTTGTAATAATTTCAGAGACGCGACTAGTTGCTCCTTTTCTTTCCAAGTCGGTACATAACCAGTAGGATTATTAGGAAACCCTAATATTATTACGATTTTTTCTTGAATTCTTGATATCTCCAAGATAGCTTCTTCAAGGCCTAAAATATTAAATTTCTTGTCAACAAAAAACTCAAAAGGGTATATTTTGGCTCCTAAGAATTTCTTAATTATATTATCATAATTACCCCATCTTTTATTCGGAGATATAATATATTCTGTGGGGTTTAAAAACAAAGCACAACTCAAAAAAATAGCATTTGTAATTCCTGAAGTAATAATTGGCATTGAAATATAATTACTTAGGTAATCTAATGATTTCTGTTTAAATTCTACTGACTTTTTAACAAGCCAATCTTTCCAAATCATCCTTAACTCTTGTAAACCTGAGACTGAAGCATAAGGAACTAATTCATCTATTTTTAAATTTTTAAAATAATTTTTAATATCATCTAAATAACAAGGTAACCATTCCGAACTTCCATCATCAATAAAATCTTTTTCAAATGCATAAGCAGCACCGATTGTTCCAATAAATTCTGCTTCTTTCTTCGCCCGTCCAGACCAATAAAAAATGCCTTCCGGAAGAAAAATTCTTTTTCCTAACTCAGAAAATGATTTATAAAGAGGAGTTTTTTTAAGTATCGCAAAATTCATAACAAACTTACTCGATTAATTTTCTTAACTAAAAATTATTCATAAAATAAATATTTAAGTATCCTAAAATTAATAAAGAACTATGAATGAGAATAATAATTCTAAAGAACCAGATCTAGATCTAAGTTCGGATTCAGAGAAGCAAAAGCCAAAAGAGAATATATTTCAAAAAGGATGGAACGACTTTGTTTCAAGTATATCTATTGGATTTAGCAATTTCCAAAAATCTGTCGAAGAACAATCTAAAAAGAATATAGAATTGTGGAATGAAAATAAAGAAAAAATAAGTTCATTTTTTACGAATACCAAACAAACCTGGGAGAATAATTTAAATGAATGGAATAATGAATTAAAAAAAATGCAACTTGAGAATCAAGAGCAATGGAATCAAAATAAGGAAAAAATAGATAAATTTTTTCAAGATACAAAACAAAATTGGGACAATAAATTAATGAAATGGACTGCAGACATTGAGAAAAAGCAAATTGAGACAAAAGAACAATGGGAGGCACGGAAACAAAAGATTAGTGAAGATTTCAATGCCTGGCAAGAAAAAACCCGTAAAGATTGGGAAAAAGGATTAAAATCATGGCGCAGAGAAATGATAAAGGGATCTTATTTATTCTTAGTTTTTATGATTCCAATTTTGGTGGTGTTTTTTGTGATAGTTTGGCTAATAAATTGGCTATTGGGAGGCTTAAGAGGATAAATTTTTAAAATAAAACTCTTTCACATAAGATGCTTGATATATTTGTATTTTCATTCTTAGTAGCATTAACTGGTGCTTTATCTCCTGGACCTTTACTAACATTTACAATTTATAAGTCTCTTAAACAGAAAAAAGGATATTTAGCAGGCATTTATATTCTATTAGGCCATGCAATGATAGAATTCATATTAATAATGGCACTATTAGCGGGTGCTTCTTTATTTTTCCAAAACCTATTTGTTCTCATATTAATAGGGATTGTAGGTGGCTGTTTTTTAGTAATCTTTGGATTTTTTATAATTAAAGATGTTCTAAATCAGAAGTTTATAGTTAATTTTAATATATCAAATAATAATTTGAAAGGATATAAGGGAAATAGTTTTATAGGGGGTATTATAGTTAGCTTATCAAATCCTTTCTGGGAATTTTGGTGGGCTGTAATCGGTCTAGGATTTATGATCTCTTTTAACATTAGTTTTAAGAATCCATTAGGTATTTTATTATTCTTTTTAGGACATGAATTAGGGGATATTGTATGGTACTTACCGATTTCAACATTTGTCTATTTTGGAGGAAAATCTCTTAACCCAAAAATCTATAAATATATCCTTATAATATGTGGAAGCTTCATGATAATATTCGGGATTTATCTAATTTTTAATGTTATTTTTAATCCTCCTTCCCCTTAAATCTAACAAGTTGCCCTAGAAATATCCTAGTATCACATTAATATTATAATCACATATATTTTTCTAAAAATAGTAAGAAATAATAAAGAATATTAATATTCAATTTGGAAAAAACAATCATTTTACACTCAAATTGGTTTTAGAAACTGAAAATTCACCCAGTATTTTAAAGATTAAAATATAAGAACTTAGATAAAAGATCGTTATGAATGAAAAAGAAATGATTAATTGTCCAGTATGCGAAGCAAAATTTATTCCTAAAACTTTTTATCCTGAAGAGGCTATATTTTCCACTCCTGATGGAAAAAAGTTATCTGGATTTGACGGTTATATTAGTACCAGTGGAATAAAACCTCCTGAAGTAATTATTAGCGCATGGAAAACTTATTGCCCTAACTGTAATTATATTTTAAGCTTTGTAAAAGAAATAGTGAGAAAAGAGAGAATTTTTGCTCAAAATTTAGTAGCAAATGAAGTTAAAGAGAAATATAATAGTTATTATTTTGGTTTTCCATATGGAGATTATTCTCAACATTTAAAAGAGGTATCAGAAAAACTTAAAAATAAAATAGATTCTTCTCTTGATGATATAAGTATGGATATTTGGGAAAATCTCTATAGTATTAATGATAATTTTAAGTTTTTAGTTCGATTCTATGCTAGCTTAGAAAATTATTGTGATTCAAAATTGGGAATGGCCAATGAGAGAGATATGTTAGCTAAAATAAAGAAATTGAATGTTCCAAAAGAAGTCGAATTAATGCTGCTAGAATTAAATAATGTAAAGGATCAAATAGTACAGGGAGATTATGACCTTTCAAATGAAGATAAACAGAAGATTAATATTATTCTTATTAAATTTGTTTTTTATTTAATAAAAAAACATATTCGCCCCTTAATTAACCAAGAAGTATTAGATGATGGCTATGAATTCATAAAACTTGAAGACCTTGAAACAGAAATCAAAACCTATCTAAATAATTATTTATATTCAACGTTTAACGGGAGTAATCACGCAAAGAAGGAAATAAAATTCTTTTTAGATAAATTTCTGGATGAAAAGATAACTTAAGAACATATGGTTACCCTAATGTAAGTGAGAATTAATCTGATTTTTAAATCAAATACAGTAAATAGAGCTAATTATTCATCTGTTTCAAATAATCCGCTATATGGTTCTATAAAATGATTTTGACACATTGGGCAAGAATTATATTTTGAAAGCCAAGCAGCTACACATAAATAATGATATGTACTACCACAGAAGGGGCAAGTAATTACCTTATCTTTAGCAAAATTGATAAAATTATGACAAACTGTACATTGAACGTCTGATACTGAAACACCTTCACGGATTTTAACTTTATTTGAAAGAATCTCTTCAGTTTTTGATAATTCTACTTGATACAAGCCTAAACTTGTTGTAAGCTGGTTAATTTTGGCATTTAATTCTATTATCCTATCTCTTAACTCATCTTCTGATAAACGTTCTGCTAGAAATGCTGAAAGGGCAAAATTTAAGGGTAATCCTTCAAAATTTTCTGTTTGTTTAGTAATTTCAGTAATTTCTGCAAATAAAATGGATTCTTGATCGATTAAATCTTTAAAACTCTTAAAAATCTTGTTTAATAAAACTGTTAGTAAAAAGGTTAACTGCTGTTTTTTGCGATTAAAATTATTTTCCCAATGTTTAATTATTTGGAAAATTTCAATATTATTTTCTTTATATTTATTAAGCTTATAATAAACCTCTTCCTTGATGTTTTCTATTTTTCTTTTATATTCACTTAAGAGTTCTCGAGTTTTTTTTAATTGAGGTAATTCTTCTCTAATTAAGATCGATGTTTGATCTTCATACTCACTTATCATTTTATTAACTTCAGAGATTTTATCATTTACATACTTTCTAACCTCAACTCTCAACCCCTCATCCCTTACACTTTCTAGATAATTCAAATATTCATTTTTTCTACGATCGATTTCCGAACTTAGGCTTGAAATTACTTTTTTTAATGTTGCAGTTATTTTTTCATAGGGTTTTAAAAATTTATCAAAATTTATTAACCAAATTTCGATTTCATCAAATTTAGAAGCAAATAAACCAGCTTTATCATAATAGGAATAAACTATCTCAATAAATTCATCAGTTTTTCCCTCATCAAGTTCACTAATGAAGGTTTGAAATCTTTTATCTAGACCCTTAAAATATAAATCTACTATTTTAGGCAAGAAAATGCTAAACTTTTGCTTCATCAATTTCTTAAAATCTAGCTTTTCCTTCTGCTCTTTTTCATATAGATCAAATTGATTATCCATTTCTACAATTTCTTGTAGATATTCCTTTAGTTTTTCTTCAATTAGGGATATTAAAACGGGACGCATTTTTTGCTTTAGATTTTTTACGATTTCTTTTCTTTCAAGAATATTTATGAATTCATCCTCAGTCTCATATACATCAAAGATATCAACGGAAAACAAAAGATAAATTAAATCCTCATAAGCCTTAATATCAATTTCTTGCTTTGTTAAGAAATATTGATATAATTCATCAAAATGAAATGATAAAGGGAGTTCCTTATGAAGTTTTATTTTCTTTTTTGTTTTTGCTTCAACTAAACTTTGAACATAAGCTACTAATTCTATTATCTCTTCCCAGTTTTTTAAATTATCGGGGATTTCATTTAATTTGAAATTTAGATTTTTAATTTTATTTGATTCAATCCAAAGATAAATAATATCTTCATATTTTTTATCTACTTTCTTTTTATGCTTTCCTAGAGCAGTAGAAATACTTTCAGTTTCATTTAAGATGATTTTAGTACTGTTTAAAAATTCATTAAGAAATTTATTCTCTTTTAATAATCTTTTAACATTTCTTCCATTTGAAGTTATAAATGTTAAATTCTTTGAAATAAGATGTAACTCATCTTGTATTTTTGATTTTATATTAAAATAAAACCTATCATCTGATTCCGATAATAAGAATTGTTCTATAAACGTTCTTATTGCTAAGATATACTTATTAAATCTTTCTAAAATATCATTTTGGAATTTATTTTTTAAGAATTCATTTAGTGCATCATTATCTAATTTCAATTCTGATAGGTTATTTTTGATTTGTAAAATCTCTTCCTTAGTGAATCCCTTGATTTCTTTGAAATCATTAAAAGAATTATTAAATAAGTACACTGAATAACACCATACTTAGCAAGATTTTCTTTACACGTAATAAAAACATTTTATTCAATAAAATTTTTAGTAATGTATTGCAAAAACATTTTAAATTTTATCTGAGGTATAATAATGATTTCACAATATCCTTATTTTTTGGATTAATGGATAAAAAAAGTTTTAAAAATTCATTCTCCTAATTCTTTTACTTCAATACTTTTCTCTTTTATTCCATCCTTGGTAATGATGAGTAAGTCAATGCCGTTTCCTGACATTGCATCTCTTTTTATTGAGTTTCGGATAGTTTTTTCAACGAGTTTCTCCCCCTGTGTTATTGTCATATCAGGTTTGTATTCTGCCTCCAATATTCCATATGAGAATAACATTCCTGTGCCAACCGCTGCATAATCATCAGGAATTAACGACCCTAGAGCGTCTAAAGTATACAATTTAGGACCATCTTTATCAATACCAGCTACAACTAGATTTGTATATAAGGGCATCATTTTTCGGGAATATAAGTAGTTTGAAACTAATTTGGCTAAACTCTGAGTTGTAATTTGCTCACCCGCATCTAATTCATATAGATTAGCTTGTGCTCGGAGAATTCTTACAAGAATTTGGAAATCTCCTATAAGTCCATAACAAGCTAATCCTATATTATCTGTAATCTTGAATACTTTACGCGTATTTTTATTTGTTACTGTATA
>JBHLJZ010000036.1:0-31552 GCA_048887165.1 Candidatus Hodarchaeota archaeon
TACAATTGGAAATTGTTATATTTTCACAAGTATTTATCTGCATTGAATTACCATTACTATCACTTACATCATTATTGTAGAACCTATTGTTATTTGAATTATAAGTATAGATACCTTGATCATTGTATCGTACATCATTATTTTTGATTTCAAGATAATGACTATTATAGAATTCAAAACCTCGATTATTATATTGTACAATGTTGTCTGTAAAATTATTATCGCTACTTGATTGGAGATAAAATCCACTCATGTAATTATTATTCGCTTCATTTTCATAAGCAGAATTATTATTACATTGGTAATACCAAAAGCCATGATTGTCATTAGAGTTCGCTGTGTTATTATACAAGGTATTATTGTTATCCCTGATATCAAAACCATTATTTCCATTATCATTTGCAATATTATGTGCTATATAGTTATGTCCTTCATCAATTTCAAATCCAGAATAATCATTTAAATTTGCTGTGTTTCCAGTAATATTTGAATGAGTACCACGTATTGACATGCCCCATTGATTATTGTTGAAGGCATTATCTTTTATCTCAACATTATCACAATATACAGTCATACCAATGTCTACATGGTTTGTTATTGTATTACCTTCTATAAGAGAATAATCACTCGTAGATATATAGAAGCCCTCACGGTCATTGTAATCTAAAATATTTTCTAATATAGTTGAATAATTACTACTTCCAATCATCATGCCGTGTTGATAATTATATTTAATAGTATTATTCCATACAAAACTAGGACCACCCTGTGAAATCTCTATTCCAATAAAGTCATTTCCATTTACTTGATTATGGGAAACATTGATGTTATTTGAATTTCGAATGATAAAACCATAATAAACATTATCACTAACATCACTGTTTTTGACTGTTACATTGTCACAGTAGAAGAGTGCTACTCCCTCTGTACCATTTGATGCATTTGCATCTGAAACTATTGAATGATTACAATTTATTAAAATAACTTGGCCAGCATTCGAAAAGCTTGAAGCATCTAAATAAGTTTCGTTTACATACATATAAACGGGTCTAGTATTAAGCGTATTACTGGGACCAATTGGTCCATGAGCTAGCATTTGATTTTTGGTACCAAGATCTAGATATATCCCTGAATTCCTCATTGTATTATCTGTAAAATTATTAACTCCACTAAATCTTAACTCGATGGCAATATAAGTATTATTATTCAAGGTATTTCCAGTAAAATTATTATTACTACAATATTCTAAGTAAAAGCCTTTTTCGTTATTATTGATTTCATTGTTCGTGACATTAGAATTTTGTGAATGCTCCATCATGATTCCTGTTGCACCAAAATTGCTACTAATATTATTTCCCACAATCGTAAGATTATCACTATTTGTATGTAAACCAATGAAATCGATATTAGTAATAGTATTCCCTATAATTCTATAGTGATCACCCGTAATATACATACCTAGATAAGAGCTATCTACAATTTTGTTTCCAATAATAGTGTTGATATTGATATCATCTCCAACACCACAATCTATTCCTACTGAATTATTTGCTAAAAAATTTCCTGAAACTGTAATATTTCCACAACCACCATGCATATCAATTCCGCGATAGTTAAAGTATAATTTATTTTCAATTATTTCTCCATTGTCTGTTGAATAGAGACGAATTCCTGCGTTACTGCCAGAAAATTCACAATTATAAATCGTACAATTCCTTATTTGAAAATATTCAGTAGAGTCAATAATATCAATTCCACTTCCTATACCTTCACAATCAATTGTAATATTCTCAAGCAAGTAGGGCTCTGCCCATGTTCCTGATCCAGAACACCAATCTTGGGATGCTGCCCACGTCCAATTATGAGCTCCAACTCCCGTAGCATCACCATCAATAAATATAGGGCTCCCTGTAAGATTCCAAAATCCAGCGCCTTCAATTTGTCGTATAAATCTACTCTTTTGCTTAGTTCCATTAAATTTGTTAGGATTCAAATTTAAACTAGGTATAGCGAATATTATAAGTATTAAAAGTAACACTTCTAATTTGGTTATATACAATTTTTTGTTCATAAAAAATCACCCTCTATTAAAGAGCTAATTAACAATTCTGTTAATTTAATATTTAAATCTTTACATAAATGTAAAAGATTCAAACCTAACTTAATCAATTTTTCTAAAATAATTAATATCAATATCTTGAAAGCAGGAATCTATTGATTCAATTTGCTCTAAATCAATTAAGGAAATTCTCGAACTATCTTGAAAATCTTTCGCAGCCCATATTAACTTAAGAAAACGTTGATGGTGATGATGAAATCTTTGATTTGCATACTCTTTTGCTTGTTTCGTATAAAGAAGAAAAGGCCAATCACTTCCTTCCATCAAAATAAGTTCTCGAGCAATTTGTTGTAAAATTCTTTTTTCCCAACCTTTTGGATTTGGATACTCTTGCAGAACATTTTCAAACTCTTTGATTGATCCATTAATATACGGCCAAATCCACCCATGTTCAGGACTTTTCCATACTCTAAAATCTCCCCCTTCTCCCCAACTACTTTTTTTCATTTCTATTGTTGAAAAGCTTTCTTTATATTTGCTCACGTAATCGGATATAGTAATCATTTGTATAATATTATCATTATAGATCATTTCAATTATAATTTTTAACCAATCTATCCCTTCCGCCCACCAATGACCATATAGTTCAAAATCAAAAGGAGAAATTATTATTCCTTCTTTATTATAAAGAGTTGAAAATTGACTTAACTCTTCCTTTAATAAAGATTCGAAATGATATGCCTGAGACTTAACCATTTCACTTGCCTTTTCGAGGTTATAAAGCTGCTTTTCATCTCTTCCATTATTTTTATTCGTAATTCTCCAATAATGCAAACCTGATTCATGATCTTTTTTATGAAATTCTTGATAAAACTCATTGCCAGGATATCCAATTTTGGCATCCCATACTTGCCTGCTTATTTTTTGGTTACGCCCAAATACAGAAACTCCTGTTATCAAGTTATAACCAAAATTTCTATTTAAACCTATATCATTCTTTTCTTCAAGAATATCTGCTGTAATGATTCCATGTGAGTCTACAAAGAAATATTTTATTCCTGAATTGTTTAACCAATAATCAATACTTTCTCTCATTTTGCCATTTTTATAAACTCTTGGACGATAAGCACATTCAGGAATCCAAATACCTTTCGGTTCTCTTTTAAAGTAGTTCTTATGACTGTCTACTGCAGTTTGAATCTGTGAAAATATACCAGAATCGCTTTCAAATAATGGTAAGAAACCATGCGTCGCCCCACAGGTTATTAATTCTATCAATCCTTTGTCTTGAAACCACTTTAAACTTCCTAAAATGTCTTTATAATAATTATTATAATAAGCATCTAATGCATGATTAAAATTTTTTAAGTGAAATTCGGCAATCTTTTTTCTTTCAGGATTGCTTTCAAAACGTTTAATATCATTTTCTGCCTTTATAATTAGATTATTCATATATTCCGAAAATCTCTCCTTCATATACTCATCTGCTAATTGTTCGGCTAGAATGGGTGTAATATTTATAGTAAGAGCACTATTTATCCCTCTTTCTTTTAAATCTCTCAATGTATTAAGCATAGGGATATATGTCTCATGCATAGCCTCCATGAGCCATTCTTCACCTGCGGGCCAAGTTCCCGACTTTTTACACCATGGAATATGCCCATGAAGTATTAAACCAAAATAACCTAAACTCACGATGAAAAACCATATTGTTAATTATTTTAAAAATAATGAACGTTCCATAAAAATGATATTAAACTTGTTCTCCAAGGTCAAGAGTTTTATCTCTGATTTGAGTGCTATCACTTATCTTACAATGTGGACCAACTGTCGCATTACGTAATACCACATTATCTCCAATCTCACAATTATTACAAATAATAGATTCGCTTATATGGCATCCTGCTCCTATATTCACATTATCCCAGATAACACTTTTTTCAATAACAGTATCTTCACCAATTTTTACTTGGTTGCCGATAGATGTTAATTCTTTTATCTTTACTCGGTTAGATAATTCTACGGATTCACCAAAACAACTAGGTTTTTCAATTGTAACATTTTGCCCGGAATCAATGATTCCCATTACATAAATCCCATCATATTCTTCTCCATTTGGAGTAATTGGCCATGAATATTTACGTAATAAATCCCAATTAGCCCATTTATAAGTTTCATCATTTCCGCAATCTAGCCAGTAATAATCCTTAACAAAACCATATAAATCATGGTTATTATCTAACAAATATGGAAAAACTTCACCACCGAAATCTAATAAAGTTGTTTCATTAAGTATATTGGCAATTTCATTTTTAAAACAATATATCCCTGTATTAATTACATTAGTATGTAAAAACAAATCAGTTCGTTGAGCCATACTGCTTAGATATAGTTCCATTGGTGCAGGTTTCTCTAAAAATAAATAAATTTTTCGATTATTATCAAGAAGAACAACCCCATACTGACTGGTATAGCTTTCACTTGTTTTCATTGAAATTGTTGCTATCCCTCCTTTCTCAGTATGAAAATTCATGAAATCTCTCATCGGAAGATTTGTAACAATATCAGCCATACTAACGACAACTTTTTCTGAATCTATACTCTCAGTGAGTAACCTATAAGCATCAGCAGTACCTCTACTTTCTTGAACGATACATTCCAATTCAACATCTCCAAGTTTATCTTGGCTCCATGTTTTTTCAATATAGCTCTTCAATAACTCTCCTTGCCATGCAAGTGCTAAAATGATGTGTTTTATATCAGCATAAATAAGATGCGCAATAGAATAGTCTACCATCGGCTTATTCGTTACCTTGACTAGCGGTTTCGGTACTTGGGACGTTAGTGGCATAAGTCGCTTTCCCAATCCTCCAGCTAGAATAATAGCAGACCATTCTCTCAAATTGAATTCCTCAAATAATAATCATTAAATATATGGTGATTAGTAGATATAAATCTAATTTTAATTGAAATATAAAAGTTATTAAATTAAAATATAAAGTTGCTATTCAGGAAATTGAACAATTCTCCTCTTAAATAAGGAAAAAGCATTTATTGATATGCTTTTGAGGCATTTTTTGATATTGCTTCTATAACTTGTGGCCAAATCTCAGGAGGAAGAGAATGTCCCATACCATCAATAATCAATAATTCAGCTCCTGGGATTACTTTAGCTGTAGCCCTTCCACCTTCAACTGGAACAAGTGGATCTTCACTTCCATGGATTATGAGAGCTGGAATATTGATTGAAGCAAGCTGAGAAGTCCTATCTCCACTTGCGATAACAGCTAAGAGCTGACGCTTAAAACCATCGGGATAATAACATCTATCATAGTTTTGTGCTGCTATCTCACGTTGAATAGTTTCATTAAATTCATAACCTGAACCCCAGAGAATTCGCCATGCTTTCAAAGAAGCTTCGATATTCTCCTCTCGTCCTGATGGTGCTGGCGTTAATAAAACTTTCATTGCTTTCGGTGTTGGTCGAGGAAGATCAGGGTTTCCAGTAGTACTCATAATAGACGTCAAACTTAACACCCGCGAAGGATGATTGATAACTATTGTCTGGGCAATCATTCCTCCCATGGAAACACCACAAATATGTGCTTTTTCAATTTTAAGAAAATCTAATAAACCAATTGCATCGTCTGCCATATCACTCAAAAGGTATGGAGCATCAACTTTTTCTCTATTGATTGCTTTTTGGTACACTTTTATTATATCTGGAACTTCAGCATTTTCAAATTTTGTAGATAAACCCACATCCCTATTATCATACCGTATTACGAAAAATCCCTTCTTTACAAATTCTTCGCATAATTCAGAAACCCATCTTATCATCTGGCTTCCTAAGCCCATAATTAATAATAAAGGTTGAGAAGATGGATCTCCAAAAGTATCATAAAATATTTCAATATTATTAGCTTGAGCTTTTGGCAAAATTGAAAACCATAATTTTTTAAATAATAAATAATTCGTTCTACGTGTTTATATATATTTCTGTAATGATTTTTTAATCTCAGCAGCAGCTAAATGTGGTAACTTCCTTGCAACTCTCATATCATCAGCCATTTCAGCACCTCCAATTATTTCGTGTGGAATAATATCTCCAAACATGTGAAAGTCTGCATCATATCCATAAGGACAACCATTGAATAAGATATTACGATTTTTTTCTATTTTAATATCATCTAAAGCTTGAAATGTAATTTTGAGAGCCTTTGCAAGATCACTTATTTGATTAGCTTTTAATTGTGAAAACCTTCTTATATGTTCTTTGGGATGAAATCTAATGTGATAATTCCTTACAGGACTTCCCGTTGTATAAAAAGTCCAAAATTCCGTATCTAAAATAATTCTATCAGAGTTGCCATGAGTTGTTTCGCACAGGTGACAATTATTTCCCATTTCTTTGAACGCTCTTAAATAACCTTCTAACCTTGAACCGTGTCCATCTCCGTTTAGATCTATGTAAACTTGGCTATGTATTCGAGGTTGAGATCCTCCTACATCTTTCCCAATGTTAAAAAAGGGATTCACGGGAATGTCATAGTAATCTCTTTCAATTGATTCTAAAATGCTGTACAAGATTGCTTCTTTCATAGAGAGAAATATCCCTGCTAAAACATCTTCGGGAATTAAATTAAAACACGTTGATGGATAAAAATGACGAGCAATTGTAACCAAATTTATTCCTTTAGCTAATTTTATATGAGGAGGTAATTTTTTCTTAAATTCTATTTCTAAATCATTATCAACAATACGAGCCATTGAAGGGTAGCGATTAATTAAAGTTAACGCTTTAACATCCTCTGGAATCCTATTTATTCGATGCGGTTTATCAGAAAAAGGATTATCGCGCTTTTTTTCAGCTTCAGTTAAGATTATGGTATATGCATCCCCCAAAAGATTGCCCCAATCATCATAAACTGGTTTTCCTTCTGTCACTCCGGTAAAAACATCTTTATATTTACTAGTTAGCTTTTCTGAACAATCATAAAATCTCTTTTCTTCGTCTTTATTATATCCTTTTGGTCTTATACTCCGAATTGGAGACAAGTAGGCATAGTGTCCATAAAAACGTTTTAACTGCTTATGAAGCCCAAATTCATCACTTGTGATTGTAATAGTGCTTAACGGATCCCATCGTTTGATGGGGATATCATAGGTTGTCTTTTCTTTGAATGAAAAATTGTCTTTGTTAATTATCCCCCACTCCATAAATTTCGGTTTGTAGAGATTAGAAATTTAAAAACACCTTTTTTTAATTTTATGAATTTTTTAAATTATTCACAAATAGTTTTCTCTTACCTTAATTAATACTTAATCATTTTTGTTCAAATATTCATCTAGTTAAATTATAAAAATGTTTAACCAAAAGCCAAAAAAAATGAAAAATTTGTAATTAGGATTTTGTTCCGATTATCTTTACATATTTGTAGAAAATGCTTTTTTAATTATTTTAAATAGAAAAAAAAAGAAAAAGAACTTATAATTGCCAAATTATGAGAGATTAAATTATAATAATATTAAATTTTGATTTTTTCTTAATGTTCTAACCTCTTGACGATTTTATATGTCTTAAATTCACGTACCGGCTCAGATTTATCATTAAGTTTTTCAAATGGCACGCGAACATAGTTTTCATTATCAAAATCATCAATACTTGCCTTGTTAAAAATATTCATTTGATTGGCAGCTTTAAGCTCTTTAAGAAGGAAATCTCGGACCGCACATCTTATTAATTCTGATCTAGAGGGATATAGTCCTTTATCTCCAATCAATTTATTAATTGCATCAATATAACTTTCCGGTACATTAACTGTGACAATCTTCATTAAAAGTTCGCCTTACCCTTTTTTTTTATTTAGATTTTTTTTATATAATAATTTATTACTAAATGATATATAAACCTTTTTTTTTATCGGGTTAATATTTTCTATAAATAATTATTTTTTTCTTTTGGCTAATTCAGCAATCTTATAATTAGATTTAGCAAGAATAATGAGAAATGTA
The DNA here is from genome assembly GCA_048887165.1 of Candidatus Hodarchaeota archaeon. Lineage (GTDB taxonomy): Archaea > Asgardarchaeota > Lokiarchaeia > Sigyniarchaeales > SOKP01 > SOKP01. The sequence goes on from JBHLJZ010000036.1 coordinate 8,075, forward strand.
AAAGTAAATAACTTTTCTGGTTATTTATTGCAACATTTATTTTTTTTTGAAAATATTTTTGAAAATTCTTTAAGGTCATTAAAATTTTTTAAAATTTTTTAAAAATAAAATCAAAAAAAAGTGACTTAGTTTTTAAACCTGGAAAAAAAAATTAATTTACCTCTTTTTCTAAGGAATTTTTTGAAATTGGTTATAGGCCTGAATTTAAAGCCAAATCTTTAAACGGTTTAATTTAATAATTAATTACATCAACTAAATTCTTAATTGTAGAAAATAAATCACTTAATATTCATCACTTAAACTTACAACATTAACTAAATCGGTTCTTGCTTTAGATATCCTTAAAATATTCTCTATTACTTCATCCCAACGCTTTAAATCATTAAAAGGAGAATAACCGCGATGTGGGGAAAGAATAATATTATGAAGCTGATGGAAGGGATAATTATAAGGATATTTCTTTCCTTCCTCATTAGCTTTAGGAGTGTAATTATACCATACGTCTATTGCAGCTCCTGCTATGATATCATTTTTAAGAGCAAAATAAAGGTTTTCTTCGTTAACCACATCTCCTCTTGACACATTTACTAATATTCCATTAGGACCTAATAATTCTAATTCCTTCATTTTTATCATATTCTCTGTTAAGGAGGTAGAAGGAACAGCAATTATTAATACATCTATTTCTCTTAGAAAAGCTTTCAACTGAGAATAGTCAAACTTTTTTATAATTGATGATAGGGGGCTTTTCTGCTTTCTCCAATCCCTCCTTAATATCGATAATTCGATCTCGAAACCCGATAGCATTTTATGTACTTTTTGATTTATAGCACCATAACCTAATAAACCTACCTTTCGGAATCTTAAAGGAATTGAAGCTCCTTCTTTATCTCCTGTTCTCCAAATACCATTTTTCATAAAATCATGATGTAATATTACTTTATTCATTAAAGCTAATAAAAGTGCAATAGCATGTTGAGCTACAAAATAGGAGTTCCCATGTCCATTAACAAGAATAACTTTTCTTTCTTGATTTATTTCCCTGAACACTTCTATTAAATGACGAACACCTGCCCCTGGGTTAATAAATAGTTTCATTTTATTTGCCGATTTTAATAAATTTTTCGTAGGGTGCCAACCAACTATAATAGTAGCATCTGAAACTTTTTTTAGAATATTTTTCTTATTTTTTTCTCTTGAAAAAACTAGTTCTATGTTTTTAACATTGTTTAATTTATTTTTTAAATATTCTTGAACACTTTCAGGAATATGATCAATAAAGCAAACTTTTATTGAGCCTTCGTTCAATTTATCCATACTTTATCTATAATGATTTAAATAAATTTTTATATTCAATTCGTTGATATATTTATAAGTATTTAAAAATTAAAAAAGGGAGCTTTAATGTCACAAGAAAAATTATTTAATATTTTCATAAATAGTCTTCAATTTGATGTACAAGAATATCTAGTTGAAGGAGAACTTACTGAACTTCAAAAAGAGATAATCAATGATGCCACTTTTATCATGAAAGAAAATATTATTGAAGAAGAGAATTTAAAAACATTAGGGGGATCTATCAAAAAGAATGAGGAAAAGTTTAAGGAATTAATGAAAAAAGCTGAGGAAGAACTTGAAAATGAAAAATACAAAGACATTAAGAAGGATTTAAGAGAATATTTAAAAAATTTAAAAGAATTGATTTTAAAGACTTGTATTGCGATAATTCCTGTTAAGGAATTACCTTGGGTGGATGTCATTTTTCGAACATTTCCTAGAATTGTTTATGATAATAATAAAGTAGAGTTTTTCGATAATGCAATTGCTTACTATGGTGAGATTAAATGCTTAATTGGGAGAATTACTATATATGGAAATATGAAAGATGCTGATCCTTTATTTGCACCATTTATGGGAAATTTAGATTTAAGTGGATACAAACTAGATGAATCCGAAAAAGCACCTAAATCATTGGACCATTCATATGTCTATGCAGTTATTGACTCATTTGATTCTGCTATTACTAAGAATCAATTGGCGAAATATCATGAAGGATATCAAAGGCATGGAGACCCAATATGTGATTTCCTAATGAAGGATGATGATTTACTCGAATCTATGAGAAAAGTTAAATCTGGGATAGATTCAGGAAGAATAAAGTCTGATATAGCAGTTAATAGCATTGCTATTCCGATGGTACCAGGTAACACAACTTTAGTAATTGTTTCCGAAGAAGATAAGACTCAGAGTAAATATTCAACTTGTTTTGAAGCCTTATTAAAATTTTCTGCATCATGTTGTGAAGTACCTTCACCTTCAACACAACCTCCGATTACAACTCCCACAGCTCAACAACCTGGTGCTGTTAGAACTCCGGGAGGTCAAGAACTCAAGGCTTGGACTGCTGAAGAATTAGCCGCAGAGGCTCAAAAAAGGATGAGTTCTCAACCGGATATGCCTGTTTGGAGTGAAGAAGAATTAATGAAGTTTGCAGCTGAAAGAGGGTCTGGAATTCCAGAAGGGATGGATGTTTGGACAGAGGAAGAACTACAGGATCTAGCCGAAAAAAGAAGGGGTGGCGGGTTGAATATTCCAGAATGGGAGCCAGATCAGGATATGCAAGAATGCTCTAATTGTGGATATAGTTTAAGAAAAGGTTGGGCAAAATGCCCAATATGTGATACACCAGTAGATTCAAGTAAAACTAAGGAATTAGTTGAAGATGATGATGAGGATGAGTTAGAAGCCGAAGAAAAGGCTACAGATCAAGAACCAGAAGACTCTGAGGATTTAAATTAATATTAAATCTTTTAAATGCGATATTTATCCGCATATTAAAGAAATATTCTCTCTTTTCAATAATTAAAAGCGAAAAGTTTAAAAATTGGCTAAGCAGCTAAGATTCCAAACTTTTTTTAAGTAATTATAATTTTCAAGCTTAATTACTGTCTAATTTAAGAAATATAAAAGGAATTAAAATTTGTTATCCAATATCTTCCTATTAAAGGGTAAAAATTACCACGATTTATCCCAGCTTGATATTTATAGTTACCCAGAAGATATATTTAATAAGGATGATAAAGATTTTATCCGAAAAATCATCTATGGACATGATCAAGGATCTCTAATAGAAAATTCTCGCATTAAAAAATCAAAAACATCTCTTTCTAAAGCGAATCAAAAATCATCGTTTATTTTTGACTGCCCTATATCACAATTGGTAAACAATCACAACATTTATACTATTGGTATTAATTCAAAGATGATAATTGGTTTGATCTTTGATAAAGATGATAATCCATATGATTATAAAGAGATTTTTGAAGGTCTTTCTCACGAGTTACTAAATAATGAGAATTGTTGTTCCTTCGAAGATGAAATTGAAATTGATAACTTCCTTATCACTTTATTCATAGATATTAGAAGATATGGAGATGAAATTCTTCAAAAACAAGAATTAAGATTTCAACCTACTGGATTTTTCACTAAGGTCTTTTTATTTGGTTTAGACGAAGTTGGTAAAACTTCTTTAGTTAGAAGAATAAAAACAGGACATTTTAATGATAATTTTTTTGCACCTTCAAAAAAGTTTAATATTGAATATATTCAAAGAGAAAACGGAATCTTTTCTGTTTGGGACATGGCAGGACAATCGGTTTTTCGAGAGAGATGGTTAAAAGGACTTCAAGATTCTAATATTTTAATCTATATGATTGATGTTGCAAATCAACTAAGATTTAAAGAGTCAAAAAGAGAATTTTGGAAAATTTTAAAAAATTATGAGTTTTCTGACATCCCATTATTAATTTTGGCAAATAAAATTGATTTACTTGATCTTCCTAAAAAAAAATACACTGAGCAGCTTTTAAGAACCAAAGAAGAGATCTTGGATTTTTTTGAATTCGATAAGTTAGGTGCAAGATGCTGGAAATTGTTATTTACTTCAGTAAAGACTAATTATCAAATTGAAAAATTAATAGAAATAATTTTTGAATTAACAAATTCTGTAATCGACTAATCATAAAATTCTTTTAGAGATTTAATCTAGAAATTTCACTTAAACATTAAATTTATATTTCTGGACATTTAACTTTCTATTATATTAACTATTATCTTCTTGAAATTTCTATTATTAGTTAAAAATTAAAAAGTTAGGTCAATACGATGTATAAAAGATTAAAAAAGGATCTTACTATCAATATTGAAGAGAAAGAGGGGCAACTCTTTTTAGGAGAAAAAAAGAAAGATATGCGCTTAGTAATGTTAAGACCCAATGAAATTATGGAATTTTGTGAATTTGCCGGAACTAATGCGGAAGATATCTTAATTTGGGTTGGTAAAACACTTGGAAAAACATTTATGGACAAATTTTTTCATAATAAAGATTGGAGCACAGAAAATATGGCAACAAAAAAAGAAGTGGTTTTAGGAACACTTGAATCTTTAATGCTTATGGGTTATGGAGCACTAACGGGTATGTTTAAGAAGGATCACATTCTAATTGATGTATATGAATCATTAGCAACCGAGGAAAAAGAATCGATTATGGCAAAAAATCTATGTTTTTTATACTTAGGAATCTTTAGTGGGATAATGGAAACTATAAGTATCGATGTTGAGGGGAATGAGATTGAATGCACCCTCACTGGTGGCGATAAATGTTCATTCAGATTCGATTTTATAGGAGAAGAAATTGATGATAGTTTGGTTGATGAGGAAATGTCTGATGAAGCTGTTTCTGAATTTTTAGCTTCTCTTTAACAAATGTGTTTGAATTTTTGAGTTTACTTCCAATTTTCTGACAAAACTTTATATTAAATGAAATTTCACACTAATTTTTTGAAAATAATAAGCCCAATTGCATTTTAGATTATAATAATTAACCTTTAAATCCACAAATATATACTCTACTCAGAAAATATAAATTTTAAAATACCATCTAATATAATTCTAATTATTATTAGAATTTGTAATTATTATTCAATTATAGAAAAAACACTATTTTGTGAGAAAAATGAGTAAGAAAGGCGCAAAACTTAAAATTGATTCTTATAAAGGTCCATTTGGTACGATTAAAGGTTTTGAGTTAACAGCGGGAAAAATTATCAGCGAAGGAGACGAAACTGAATGGGAACCTATGGGACCTCATCCTAAACCTCATATACCTACATTAAGAAGCTGGTTTTTCAGATTAATGGAAAGGTATAAACCCTATTATATGCCTATTTGTGATATGTGCTGCTTATGTACCTTTGGCAAATGTAATTTATCCAAAGGTAGGACTGGAGCATGTGGTATTAATATGGAGACTCAACAGGCAAGAATTGTAGAGATTGCTTGTGCTATTGGTGCAGCATGTCATAGTGCGCATGGTGACCACCTTTTACATTGGTTAAAAGAAAAATATGGAAATGTCCCAATTGATTTTGGGAATAATATTGCCGTAGAAATGCCTATGACTCGTATGATTATTGGAATGAAACCAGAAAATTTAGAAGATTTAGAAACTGCGATGCAATGGGTTCAATATACCATAACTCATTTATTAGCTGCTGGACATACGGGTCAAGAATCTAATTATTTAGATTATGAATCTAAGGCTTTCTTGGCAGGTTTAGCTGATGCTGTAGGGATGGAAATTAGTGATGCTGTACAAATGTGCGCATATGGCTACCCTATAGGTGAAGCTGATGTGCCAATTGTTGAATTAGGTATGGGTACTATGGATGTAGAGAATAAAGCGACAGTCTTAATGGTTGGTCATAATGTTGCTCCTGGTGTAGAATTAGTAGATTACATTCGAGAGAAGAGTTTAGAAGATAAAGTAGATGTAGGTGCAATTTGTTGCACTTCTCATGATTTAACAAGGTACTATGATGGAGCTAAAATAGTTGGTTCAATTTCAAGACAATTGCATTATATCCGTTCTGGATTAGCTGATGTAGTTATGGTTGATGAACAATGTGTAAATCTGAGAAATCTTGAGCAAGCTCAACTTGTTGGTGCTCCTTTTATAGCTACAAATGAAAAAAATATGAGTGGACTTCTTGACCGGACTAACGATCCTATAGATGAAATTGTGAATGATTTAGTGTCATATAAAATGCCTGGAGTTCTTATTTTAGACCCAATTAAAGCTGGGGCTGTTGCTGCTGAGACTGCAGTGAAAATAAAACCCATAAGGAAAGCTAAAAGTGGAGTTCCTGACGAACAAGGTTGCATTGATATGGCTTACAAATGCAATGGATGCGGAAATTGTCAACGCAATTGTCCTAACGATTTACCTTTAGTTGAGGGTGTCAGATTAGCAAAGGAAGGGGATTTTTCTGTTTTAGAAAGCTGTTTTGACGAGTGTGTTGGATGTGGACGTTGTGAAGCAGATTGCATGAAGGAAGTCTCTCCACTAACTTTAATAATGTACGCGGGTAGGGAATATATTCGGAATGAGAAATATAATTGTCGTTCTGGTAGAGGACCGATATCCGATAGTGAAATTAGGAATGTTGGTGCTCCAATCGTCTTGGGAGAAATTCCCGGAATAGTCGCAATAATCGGATGTGCTAATTATTCCCATGAGATACAAGAATTATATACCATGGCAGAAGAATTTCTTAAAAGGAATTATATTGTTTGTGTATCAGGCTGTGGAGCAATGGATATCGGAATTGTGAAAGATGAAGATGGTAAAACTTTATATGACCGATTTCCTGGTGATTTTGATAGAGGAGGATTAGTAAATGTTGGATCATGTGTTGCAAATCCACATATTGTTGGAGCTGCAGTAAAAGTGCCAAATATTTTTGCCCGACGACCTATACGTGGTAATTTTGAAGAAATAGCTGATTATATCCTAAATCGTGTTGGTGCTGTAGGAGTCGCATGGGGTGCATATTCACAAAAAGCTGCTAGTATCGCAAGCATGGCTAATGGCTTAGGAATTCCTGCTGTAGTTGGTCCACATTCTGCCGAGTATAGAAGAATGTATATTGGAAGATCTGATAATGATGAAACATGGAAAGTATGGAATGCCCGAGACGGTACAAAAGATCACTTAGTTGGCCCAGGACCAGAACATTTATTAACTACAGCTGAATCAATAGAAGACGCTATTTGTCTCGTAGCAAAAATGGCATTAAGACCCGCAGATAACTCTAAAGGGAGAATGATTAAACTTTCCCATTGGATTGATTTAGAAAGAAAATATAAAGGCATCAAACTCCCAAACGACTTAGAAAAATTCATTCGTGTGGAAGCGGATATTCCTATTAATTTGAAAGATGACATATTGGCTTATTTGAAAGAAAAGGGTTGGAAACCACGAGACATTATCGACCCTACTTTACTAGAAAGGCTCTGTCATACCTAAAATTTGACAAACTATTTTTATTTTTATTTTCTCTATTTTTAAATAATTATCTAAAATTATAATAATCATTTTGAGGAAATTAAAATGGTTAACAAGCAAATATTAAAGTTATCGAAATTGTGTGAACATTGGGCAATTCATAATGATTCTCATAAAGAAAGTTTTCAAAAATGGCGAGAAGTTGCGAAAAATATGAATTTATACTCCGTTGCAGAAAATTTGAATAAAGCAATTGAAATGATGGATAAATGTAACATATATTTGCTAGAAGCGAAGAAACAATTACCAACAGTATAACAGTTAAAAAACTCAAAAATAAAATGATTAAATGAACATATTAATTAAAGGGAGTAACTGTTCTCTAAAGTAATCGATTTTCTCATAGAGCATCTCGGGATTTTCGGAGAGTAGCCATAGATATACGGGAATTTCTAATTCTGAGTACTCAAATAGTTTCTCTCCCACAATTGAAAATCCATTTAATGGAAAGTTAAGGCTCATAGTTGTTTCTCGTAAAAGACCAATTGAATTATGGAAATTTGAAAGAGTTTGCATAATTAATGCAGTATTATTGAGTAATGCCTCATCGACATCTGAGCGTGTAAAACTGCCAAATATCAATCCATCCATTGAAATTAAACTTGCTGCTTTCGCTTCAATAGTATGTGTAAAATCCTCAAGAATATTTTCTATAATTTCTGAGGTTTCAGAGACTTTCTTTAATGCTTCACTAAACATTTGCATAATGGTCTCTCTTTGATAAATTGTTGTGTCTGCATAATCTACAGTAAAATTCTCATATTCATTAACAATTTGGTTAAATTTATTTTTGACTGCAGTTATGTTATTTTGCCATTCAAGCGATTTGCGATAATCCATATCACTTTTACTTAAGACCACCAGTATTGGAGGACTTTCATTCAAATCTTGTAAGGATTTTAATACTTGCCTGAAATAATTAGCAGCCTCAGAAAATCTTTCAGCATCCTGAGTATCTACTACATATAAAATTAAGTCAACTTCAGTAAAGAACAATTCAGGTCTATTAAAATATAGCTTTTCTCGATATTGAACCTGCCCTCCTAGATCCCAACTAATAATTGGATAACCGAAAAAATCTAGCTTTTCTCTTTTAACTCCTCTTGTTGGGAGTAATGCTTTGATTATAGAAAACTTTTCTTGAAGTACTGCTAAAATAGAAGTCTTACCACCATTATCAAGCCCAATCATAAGTAATTTTTTATGAGATTTTAGTTGTTCTCTTATGGCCTTTTCTAATACTTTTGCTATTTTTACCCACTTGATTAGAATTGAGCTTGGTATTTCTTTTATATCTGGAAGATTATCTAAATCAATTTTTGCTAGATCTTCAATTGTTTTAACATTATTTTCGATTAAAGTATCTGATGAAACTTGATCAATACCTATTATAGTATCTGGTTTAAACTTTAAAGTCTCATCTAATTCATTAATCATGACAGAGCTTTTAAAGAAATCTTTTACTTTTATATTTTTATTTTCATTTTCAGACATGCTACATCGAATAAGAAACCAAATTAACTTTATTATATATTTTAAGTTTATTTTCTAAATTAAAAAAGCTTTTATAAAATATGAAACATCACACTTATAAAACTTTATTTTTGTAAAAAAAACATAATTATTTATTCTTTATGTTACATATAAAAATTAGCAGAATTAAATAAGGGCTATAAAATTAGTATTACATGGGAATCTAATCTTGGCTGAAAGACAACCTGAAAATATAGTAGTTTGTATTGATTCTTCAAGATCAATGTATCGAAGAGATTATCGTCCTAATCGCTTCAATATCAGCAAGGATGCAATAAAAAAATTAATTAGTGAAAGGTTTTTTGAAGACCCTAATACTTCTTTTGCGATAATCAATTTTTCTGATAAACCTAAAACAGCTTTAGGGTTTACTAATCTAAAAAACCAATTATTTGAAGCAATAGATTCTCTCGAAGTATCAGGTAAATCCGCAATGGGAGAAGCATTAGGACTTTCAATAAAAGTAATTATTTCAGAACTGAGGAAACTTGCTGCTAAGATCCCAAGAATCCTACTTGTTTCTGATGGAAACTATACTAAAACTTCTATAGATCCCCTAAAAATGGCCCGTCTCGCCCAAGGGTTAAACATTAAGATTGATGCGTTTCGTTTAGGAGAATCTTCTGCTTTAAATATTCTAAAAAGAATGAGTGACCTCACAGGAGGTAAATACTATTATAATAGTGATTCTGAATCCCTTTTAAAAGCAGCTCATGACTTTGCGATATCAAATATTAAAACATATGGTGAAGGGGCTACATCCCCAATAGAAAACCCTTCGTTTCTTCGAAAAATCTCAGCGGACTTATTAAGAGTCCAAGACTTAACTAAAGATCAAGAACAAAGATTATTGCAAATTAGGGGTATAGCAGATTATAAAAAATGTTCCATATGTTTTTCAGATAAGAATCCTTATACTAAAAGTTCTTTCTTTATAAGTGGTAGATATTGCCCTAATTGTCAAACTCCATTTCATATACATTGTTTAACATCATGGGCGGATTCTCAGAAAGATACTAAGATGAGAAGAGCTGGCACTGTCCGTTGTCCTCATTGTTTTTATCTGTTAAAGATTCCAACAGAGGTATCTCAGGCACAAAAATTGACAACATTAATTAAACCTAGAGTTCATGCAAGACAAGCTCAGCAGGAACCTGAAATTGTTGAAGCAGAGCTAACTAAATTTCAAGAACTAGAAGGTGAAGCTTTGTTCAATTCCTGCCCCGTTTGTAGTTTTATATTCGAACCTGGACAAGATATTGTTCGCTGTAGTAATTGTAAAACCTTATATCACAAGCATTGTTATGAAAGTCTCACTAGAAGTCTTTGTAAGAATTGTGGAGTAAGGTTACACCTTTATTAAATTTATATTTAATCAAGGCTTTATTCTATCTTAAAAATTTGATGAATAATTGATTTATAAAATTTTATAAGTATGGACCAAAAATGACAGAACTCCTATATTATCAATATAATGATATCAAATTAGAATATGGAAGTTTTCAACTTCCTCCAGTATTAATCGGAACACTTTTTTATATGGGTGAATCTTTGGTAGATAGAAGTAACCCTGAAATTTTTAATGAAATCAAGGCAAGAAGAAGAATAGATCATCAGAAATCTCTAGCAAGGCAATATAATATACCAGATTTAGTCGAGATTTCTGCAAATTCTCCTAATGCGATGACTAAATATCTAGATTTTTACTTAGATAATTACAATCCTCCATTTGTATTGGGCGGTAATTTTGATGCTCGAATTGCAGGAGTTGAATACTTGAGTGAAAGGGGAATTAAACCAGAGGATTATATTTACAATACCATCTCAAACCTAAAAAATCAGAAAGAAGTTGAAATCCTTAAAAAATTTAAAATCCAATCAGTTGTTGTCTTAATATTAGGTTCAAGTAATATGACATCCACTCAAAGATATGCGTATTTAACAAAAAAAAATCAATTAGATAACAAAAGTATAATAGAGGGCTTGAAGGATATTGGAATTAAAAGGATTTGGGTAGATGGTGGTGTAAATGATATTGAGAGCTTAGCCCATATCTTAGAGACCCAACAACTAGTAAGTACATCTCTTAAGCTACCAGTTGGAACAGCGCCTAGTTTATTCCTTTTTAAATTCTCTTCTCCTAAATTGAATCCTAAATTTCATACTCGGTTTAGGAGAGCAAGTATCATGTCGTTTGCATCATGGTTCTCAAATTTTATTTTCTATGGTGCTATTGAGGATGCGAAAGAGACATTTTCTTCAGTATATCAAGCAAGGCAATTTAAAAAAATTCTAAAAGCTCATAATATTAAACTAATAGAGAGTTTATAGAGAATTAGATTTTGATTTTTTTTATTATCAAAATATAAATATACTTTATTTTTTTATAAAAATATTATTTATGTAAATAAGAGGAAGTTTTACTATGTATCAAAACGAAGATAAGGAATATCAAGAAATTCAAGCAATAAAACTAATAGATCAAGCAGAAAATTTTGCTGACAAAGGAAAAGGAGATGAAGCGATTAAATTGTACGAAAAAGCTGCCCAAATTTACCTTGATATGGGAAGTTATCTTAAATTAGATGAACTTTTTATAAGGATTATTCATATCATATCGCAATTCAAAAATCATATTCAAGCAACTTATCGACTTAAATCAATAATTCGTAAGACAGAAGAATTAGAATTATATGAAATTACTGCAAATTTGTTGAATCAACTTGGAAATTTATCATTTAGAATGAGAGATTGGGAATCTGCAGGAGAAAGTTGGACCAAGGCTGCTGATTATTTGCTTGAGTCTGATCCTGATCATTATCTAATGGCTGCCTCAGAGTTTTATTTACAGGCTGGTCAAGCATATGAGCGATCATATTTAACGAAAGATTTAGGTAAACAGCTGATTTTAAAAGCTGTAATGAAGCTTAACAAATTTGACGAGCTTTATCAGCAAGAAGAAAAAAGAGCTCAACTCCTATTAAGTAGTAAAGAATTTGAAGCTGCTGCAGACAAATTTAATTATATAGCTTCTCATTTTAGAAAGGCTCTTGATAATTTAGAAAATCTTCTTAAGGGAATAGAATCTGAAGACATCAAAGTTAATGCAAAAGCTAGAATTATCCATTTTATTGCAGAATATCAAACATTATCTGCTATATGCTTAACAGCAACCAAGAATCCCGACTTTAATGAAAGAATAAAGAATCTAGGATATGATTCTATTGATTTGTTTAAAAATTCGATTTCACTTATTAAAAATTATTTGTTTCAAATAAATAAAGAATTCGACAGAGAAATTGTTTTAAGAGTTACCTTTGATACTATGTTATTAGCAATTATCCAGCGAATCCTTGATATTGAACAAATAAGATGTTCTGAATTTTTATTTAAAGATATAGAACAAAATAAAGCTCTTATTAAGGCAATTGAAAAAAGTCCTTATTTAAAGATAACAAGAAAAATTGAAAAAGTTGGATTAACAGATAGTTTAATTGATCTTCAAAAAATAAACTTGGGTCATTTTGATAAAATTAAGAATTATCTAATTTCACACTTCTTAGAGTCTTAATTCATCAGTAATTTTAGTAATAAAGTGTTACTAAAAAGTAAAGAAAAATAATAAATACTTGTTATTAAAATCTTATAAATAATTGATTATATTTTAATTTACTAATTTTTCGTACACCATGTTGACCTGAACAGTAATCGCAATAAATTAATCCTGCTTCTTCAAGTTTTTTTATTTGAGCAGATATATTTGCTTCAGTCATACTTAAGTTTGAAGCAATGTTGGAAACATCCATCCCTTCCTTATCCTCTTGGATCTGATGAAGAATCTGGCGTCTTGTTTGAGATGATAGTGCTTTAACAATCAACTCAATTTGATGATCTTCGTTAATTATAATCGAATCATTCTTATCATCAATTAGTTCTAATCTTAAGGCTTGGACTTCTGTTGGTAAATTAGTTTCGCTCAATTCCATAACAAATATTCAACCCTTAATAAAATATTTATTGTTGGGGTACGAAAGAAATAAGTAAAATAATCCTTTTAAGTGTAATTCAATATTCATCTGTAAATATAATATTCATTTCACTACATTGACTACATAATATTACACTATTTTTTTGTAAATATGGGAATCATACTTGAAAATTATTTTCGTTTTAAAAAATCATTTATTGTATAACTAATTATTTAACTAAATAAGAACCTTCACTAAATATCATTCAAATACTTCTTCTTAAATATATAAAAATAAGTGGGAGAAATCTTCCGATTAAATTAATGTAAAAGATTTATAAATATTATATTAGCTAGCATCATAGTGTCTCGCATATTCAAGTATTTGAGTCCCAATGAGATTGCTAGATATAATTAACATAAATTATGTAAAATTTCATTATTAATTAATGAGCTAACCCCATATTGGGATTAGAGTGAAATGGTGAAGTTTAGGATGAATAACCGAAACTTATTCAATCAAATAATATTAAAGTTAAATCATCAATACTCTAGCATTTTTATCTTCATCAAGATCAATCTATTAGGCAAAATTCTTATAATTTTATGAAATTTATTGCTATTATTTAAAATTCTCTAAATTATTTAATATTAGAAAACTGTATTGTTAATATTTTTATCAAACATTAAGAAAATAGAAATGTATAAATATTCAACTGATTAATTATTCATCATCTGAATACAATATTTACTAATACATTTCTAAAATTTGAATTAATATGAGTCGAGTACCAAGATCTAGAGTAAGAAGAGAGAGAATTGAAAGAGAAAAATATGAGCTAGAGTCAAAGGATTTGGCTAAAGTAATAACTGTAAGGATTGACAATGAATTAAACAATAATCTTGATATCTTAATGGAAAAATTAGGGCTTACAAAGGCAGATATTATTAGAAATTATCTAGAAATGTCGCAATATGTAATAAAGCAGAAAGCTTTACTGAAATCCCCTGATAATAGAGACTTTATAATAATAAAAAAAAGTTATTTAAGAAAATTAATTGAGAATATTGAAGAAGAAGATCAAATAGAATGGGGCAATAAAATAGGGCGATTTATTAATGATATTGCGAGAATTAATGGTCGATTAGATGATATTGAATACAAATTAGATATTTGTGAAAATTTAGGATTTTTCCCCAAATTCATTGATGAAGATGATTATCTTTTAATTACGAATAAATTTGGTCCGCAAAAGTTTGTTGAAGCATTTATTTGGCAGATTTATAAGCAGGAAGAATTCAATAAAGATTATACTACAACAAAAATCGATGGTACGAGTAAAATTAGAACACAATATCAAAAAGAAATCAATCCAATTATAAGGTCATCTTCTCATTACTCATTCGAATTCGCTAAAATACCTGAAGAGATAGAAGGTTAACAATTTTAAAAAGAACTTTAATATTTATCAATTAATTCTTTCAAACCAAGAATAGGTACTATGATATTACGTGGCCTGAATAGCAGTTCATAATCTAATTCATGTAAAGCTCTCTCGATTGTAAAGTAGTTAATTAATGTGAAATGAAGATTTAAGTTAATGTCAAATATCTTTCCCATCATTCTATTCTCCCAAGCATTTAGCATTTTTAATACTAATTCTAAAACCTTATGTTTTGCGGTAATTTTTGCTGACTTTCGAAAGTAGATGCTAAAAAGAAATTCTTCAGGTACCTCAAACTTATCTTTATCTAATATCTTCCTTTCTATGAAATTAAGTAGCGTATTAAATTTAATATAACTTAGCGATCTCAAAAAACTCCCTAAATCCTTTTCAATTGGGAACTTACCTTTTTTTTCTCTAATAGCTAATTGTGGGTCACCCTCAAAATCAATAAAATAAAAGCTATATTGTTGATTTATTTTATTATATAAAATTTGTTGCATGTGTAAATCTTGATGAACAGGTTGAATTTTAATGCTTTCTATATCAAATTCCGTTCGGAATTTTTCAATAATGTCCTTAATATCAATTAGAATTGCACTTATTTTTGGAGAATTATAAAAAGCAGCTTCAGTCTTTTTATTCATATTATTCTGGATTGCTGAAAGCATAGAGTTTAGCTTTTCAGTATATAATCTTAAATATTCTGAACTATCAACTACTTCTTGATTATATTGATTATTATCACTTAAAATCAATGCTTTATGAAGTTCTTTTATATGCATTCCAATTAATTCAGAAACGGTTATACTTTCAGAACAATAATTCTTTATAATCTCAGAAACCTTTTCTTTATCTAAAAGATAAGAATAATCCTCATTTATAGTCTTAAACACTGAATTAACCATATTGTTTAATTCCTTCCAATAAATATCTCCTAAGTTGCCAATGTTAGGAACATTTTCTAATAAACCTATTGTTTCTATATCATGAAATCTTACAGTTCCATAAATCTTTGGGGTATTAGGATAATTATTTTTAACAAGCACAAATAAGGTTTTAGGCTCTAAACTTTCAGAATATTCTTTATAGGATTTAATTACATAAGATAATGGTTTTTGAAGAGGTCTATTCAAATTTTGAATTTGTAATAAGAATAATAAATTTGTGGTATTCCCACCACCCAATTGTTCAAGGGAAAGTTGATATCTATCTGGATATAAACTTGCCTCAATCAAAGTTTGAACTTTTGCCATATTTATTTCATCTTGAAACTGTTCTGTATAAAGGTTCAGTTCCAAGGACATAGACGGAAATAATTCAGAGATTTTCTTATCAAATAATACTTTTTTCCAAAAGAATAGACAATATTCTGCTTCAATCAGATTTACAGGGAAGACTTTACCTTGTTCTTCAGTACTTAAAGTTCTAATAAGCATTTTACTAAAAGTATTCCCTATTAATTTAACGATATTTCCTTGAGTGTTTTCGGTTGGCTCAAGTATGTCTCCTATTTTATGATAATATATTAATGGAAGGAAATATGATTTAGAGTAATCTCCTGATTGAATCTTAATAACAGTTATAAATATACGTTCTTCTATTACTTCGAAATGTTCTATAACAATTTTAAAATCTAAATTTGAGAGAGCAGATTTATCCCCAAACCATCTCCTAGATAAGAGCCATCCTTTAAATTCATTAGAATTGATAATTTGCTGTACTAAATTCTTATCAAAATTTTCTGACATACTTACCAATTTATTGATTTAATAATTAATATAATTTGCGAGGCTTTTCAAATTTATATCTTTTTATGTTTATTAAATACCATTCTGGATAAATTTAAAACTATAAAAAGATGATTTATCTTATGACGGATAATACAATCCATCTTCCTATAGTTTTTCACTTTCATCAACCTATCGATAATTTCCCATGGGTTATAGAAGATGCTTTTAAAAAAGCTTACGGTCCATTGATAGAAAATATTTTTAATTATCCAGATATAAAAGTTACCTTTCATTTTTCTGGAAACCTTTTAGAATGGTTTATAAATCATAAACCAAATATTATTAAAAAACTAAAAGATATGGCTAAACGTGGCCAAATAGAGTTAATTGGGGGAGGATATTATGAACCCATATTTGCAATTATTCCCTATAGAGATAAAATTGCTCAAATTAAAAAATTATCTGATTTGATTAATAATGAATTTGGATTGGAAGTTAAAGGAGCGTGGTTATCAGAACGAGTATGGGAGCCAAATTATCCTTCATTTTTAAATGATGCTGGATTGAAATATGTGATAGTTGATGATAATCATTTCAGATCTACAGGAATTATTGAAGAAGATACTTTCTATTCATATGTCACTGAGGATGAAGGAAAAACTCTCAGAGTATTTTCTATCAATGAGAAATTAAGATATTTAACACCTTGGAAACCAACATACTACTCGATTGACTACTTAAAGAAACATGCTGATGAAAAGGGCGATAAAATAGCACTTTTAATTTCAGATGCCGAAAAAATGGGAGTGTGGGGGTCAACTCATGAATTTTGTTATATTGAAGGAAAAGGTCATCAGGAAGGAGATGGAGGGAAACCTTTTATATCGGCTTTTTTTCAGCAAATCATTAATAATGAATGGATCAAATCTATAACTTTAACAGAGTACATGGAAAAATTTCCTGCAAAAGGATTGGTTTATATTCCTACAGCAAGCTATGATAAAATGGAAGAATGGGTCCTTCTAACACCAATTAGAACAAGATTTAAAAAAATTAGAAAAAGCTTAAAAGAAGACCCAGATAAACAAGATGAATATTTATTTCTTAAAGGAGGATTCTGGCGTTATTTTTTAGTAAAATACCCAGAATCAAACAATATGCATAAAAAAATGCTACTTATAAGAGAGAAACTTATTCAAACTGAAAATCAGATAAGAACTTTGAAATCTAAAGATCAGATTACAAAATATAACTCAAAAATTGAGCAAGCTTGGGATGAAATTTACAAAGCTCAATGTAATGACTGTTATTGGCATGGATTATTTGGTGGAGTTTATTTGCAATTCTTAAGATTTTCAGTTTATACTCACCTATTAAATGCTGAGAAAATTATAGATGATCTCTTTTCAGATATCAATAAAATTCCAAATGAGTACATGTCCATCCTTCCAATCGATTTCAACAAAGATAGTAAGATGGATATTATTGTTGAATCTAATATATTGAACCTATATATAAATCCAGATGACGGGGGAACTATTTTTGAATTAGATTATAAACCTAAATCTTATAATCTGTTAAACATTTTGACAAGATGGCCCGAAGCATATCATGATAGCGAAAAAATTAATCAAGAAGAAGTTATGGTTGATAGATTTAGAAGAAGCATTTTACGAGTACGATTTTTTGAAAACGACACATCATTAACCCAACTTGAATCAGATACTTACCATGAATTCGGAACTTTTTGTGATGGAAAATTCGAAATAACCAAGAATATAAAGGATGGAAAATCCGCTATCATAGAGTTAGAACTTACAGGGACTGTAAAAGACACCAACTCTAATGAAAATTGTCTTTGTTCTGTTTTTAAGAGGATAAAGGTGGAAAAAAATACTGTAGATCTCTTCATTAAAGTTGATTTTAAAAAAGAACCTGGTAAAGAGTCGATTTTAGCGAATATTTTAGAAAAGCTATGCATGGGAATTGATATCCCTTTTTTCTTTAATGGAGACCCAAGTAAATTTCGATGGGAAAGTAATCAGGTTCTTTTTATAAACAAAAAAGAAAGTGATTTATTAAAGCCATTTGAATACGACGGATTTCATTTTAAAGCATTCGATGAATCCTACGACTTAAATTTTGAATTTGAAATTGCAAGTGAATTAAAATCTAACCTAGATACTGTTAAAATTATCAAATTCCCTATTATTGCCTATGCATATACTGATGAGGGCTATAAGAAGATTTACCAAGGAATAAATCTAATTTCGAAATTTATACTAAAGAGAAAACAGGAATATCATCTAAGATTAACTATTTTTTAACATTAATATTAAAAAAAATTACAATTTTGTATTATATCGCCGTAAAATTGTCGATTTTAATTAGATTTAAATATATTAAGGACACAATATCACCTATAGTACTACTTTTTATCATAGGTCTTTGACAAATGGTGGATCATAAAAACGGAAAGCAAAATGGCTATTCTTATGCGAATAAATCTTTAAAAAAGAGTATTGATAACAATGATTTTGTAAAAAATGTTCGTAAAAAATTAATGCAAGAAAGACTAAAAAAGAATTTTTCTAAATAACTCCTTTTGTTATTCGAATCCATATTTTCCAATAAGTGGAACGAATCTTACCCCAGTTATCTTTTTTGTTTCAAATTCTTCTCCTTTCTTATAGAGAATATACAGATTTTGACCCCATTCTTTAGAACCTGCGGGAATACAAAGAATCCCTCCCTCTTGTAATTGATTCTTTAATGGAGGAGGGATCTTTTTGGGAGAAGATGCTGTTACTAATATCTTATCATATGGCGCTTCCTTTTCATAGCCAAGAGTACCATCACCATGAATAACTGTAACGGAATTCTGGTATCCAGTCTCCTTTAAACTTTTTTTAGCTTTTTCTGCTAATTGCTTGTGTCGCTCAATAGTGTAAACATGTCCTGGATTTTGTGAACCCTTTGGAGCAACTATTTCAGCACATAAAGCAGCATGATAACCTGAACCAGTTCCAATCTCTAATACTTTATCACCTTCTTTTAGTTGAAGATATTGGCACATCATGGCGTTCATATGTGGAGCACTGATAGTTTGACCCATACCGATAGATAATGGAGAATCAATATAAGCTGAAGAAATTGCGTCTTTAGGAACAAATTTGTGTCTTGGTACTGATAGCATTGCATTAATAACACTTAATTGAGTTAGAATATCTCTATGCTTAAGACTTTCCACCAAAATTTTTCTTTTTTCATCATAACTCATATTATTCTCTCAACCATCTTATACCTTATTTTATAGGTTCGTGAATTAAATCATTTCTTTTATGTTTTATATAGGATATAAATTTTATCATTAGCTTCACACCTCTCAATACGTAAATTTATTTTTACGGGATCTGTATGCCTTTTTCTGGAAATACTTTTTATCTTCTCTCCCTTATAGACCATTTTCTTTATTTTCTCAATCTGATAAGAATTTTCGCCAATAATGATAATCTCATCACCAACCTTTATTGGAACTTCTAAACTTTCCAATAAAACATTTGCAGTTTTACTTTTTTCATCGAAGGACAAAATATTGCCAATGTAAATCTTCTTATAAGGTGAAATGTTCCCTCTTTTATCTAATTCAATATCTTCAATGGTGGGTCGATGAAAATAAAAACCCGTATGAAATCCTCTATTATAAACTTTTGATAATTTATCTAACCAATATTTCACCTTTTCTTTTGTATAGGCATTATCAAAATAACTGTCTATAGCCTCTCGATAGCATTCTGTTACCGTTTTTATATATAGCGGATCTTTCATTCTTCCTTCTATTTTAAAAGCATCGATTTTAGCTTCAATAAGTTCAGGTATGTATTCAATCATGCATAGATCTTTAGTATTTAAAAACATCTGACCATTATAAATAAATTCATTGTTAACATCATCTATTACTCTCCATTCTCTTCTACAAGGTTGGGCACATAATCCCCTATTAGCTGAAGCCTCATCAGAATCACAAATAGATGCTGATAGATAACAACGTCCAGAAATGGAGGTGCACATTGATCCATGAATGAAGCATTCGATCTGAGTCTTAGTTAGATGATGTTTTACTAGTTTGATTTGGTTTAATGATAATTCTCTTGCTAAAATAATTCTTTCGGCACCTAGTTCCTCGTAGAACATTGCAGATTCAATATTGGAGACATTTGCTTGGGTTGAGACGTGAAATTTAATATTTATTCGTTTTGCAAAAGTAATAGCAGCTAGATCATGAGCAATTATAGCATCTATACTCGATTTTTTAGCGTTTAGAATCAAATTTTCAAGATCTTGTAATTCGTTATCATAAACTAAGATATTAGTTGCTAAATATGCTTTAATAGGAGGAGTTTGGGAATGACAAAATTCTACAATCTTTTGCAGTTCTTCTAACTTAAAATTTACTGCTTCCATTCTCATGTTAAATTTATTTACTCCAAAATATATAGCGTCTGCTATACCAGAAATGACTTTTAAGGAGTTCCAATCTTGAACCGGGGCTAATAATTCGGGTTTTTGCAAATGTATAAAGTACTTTTATAATTTTTTAAATAAAAGTCTAATAATATAATACATTTCTATGAATATATAGTAATATCTCTCTAAAGTATTAATGTTAAATGAACTGATGTATTAATAAAAATCTTTTTTATAAGGTGCAAATAAAGTGAAGGTTGTTCTTTTTAATGGAAGCCCAAGAAAAGAAGGTAATACATATCATTCTTTAAAAATAGTAATGGATGAACTAAAAGCCGAAGGTATTGAATGTGATTATGTGTGGATTGGTATGGATAAATTACAAGGCTGTACTGCTTGTTTTAAATGCATTGACAATGATGATCAAAAATGTGTTCTAACTGGCGATAAAATGAATGAATATATAGAAAAAATGTTAGAAGCTGATGGGATTATTATCGGTTCGCCAACTTATTTCTCAAATCTAAGTACAAGTATAAAAGCTTTAATTGAAAGGGCAGGATATGCGACTGGAGGGCATTTAAAACACAAAGTTGGAGCTGCTGTTGTGGCTGTTAGACGAGCAGGAGCGGTTCATGTTTTTTCGAGTATAAACTTTTTCTTTCTGATAAAGCAAATGATTGTTGTTGGTTCTAGTTATTGGAACTTAGGCATAGGGAGAGAACCAGGAGAAGTTTTAGAAGATGAAGAAGGTATTAAAACATTTAAAAACCTCGGTAAAAATATGGCTTTTGTTCTTAAAAAATTAAAATAAATACTTTTTTTTCATTTTTTAAAAACTATTAATTTATTTATTAATATTAGGCAACAACACGGAACAATCTTTGATACCTTAAATTAATATATATTCAATATTATCAATCTTTTAAAATTCTAAATGAAAAATTATAAAAATTATAATTTTCACTAATTTTTTGATCGAATCTTAATATAGACGTAGAATTTGTGGTTAAGGTAATTTATAAAATATAAAATTAATTTTAATAAAAAGGGATTTGGATTAAAGAAATAATGAATAATCGAAAAAATTTAGTTTTAGGTTTAATCACAATTTTAACTATGATTGGAATTATTTCTCAAACTCCTCTTTCTTATTCCCAATTAACTGTAGACTCTCTAACAGAGACTTCGATGTTCCAATTAATTGAATATGCAAATCAAACTAATAAAGAATTAGACACAAATTCTCTCAATATTACATTACCATCCTCAGATTGGAATATAACAAAGATGAATCTAAACTTTATTGATATTAGATTAGGACAAGAAATTGTGTCAATAGAAGAAGGAGGAACGAGTTTCAAGAGAATATATAAAGGATTAAAAGGATATGGAGTCCAATTAAATATTACTGAAGATACTCTTCTTTTTGGAGTTTATTTATACCTCTATTTGGATATGCCACTTTCTAGTGATGTTTATATTCAAATAAATGGTTTCGACCAATTAACAAAAGCTCCTAATAATACTATATACGGAGAACCTGTTTTACTAAATATTACTGTTGATGATATTGGTTGGTATATGCAAACTTTCCCAACACCCCTCTCTCTAACCTCTGGTCAATATTATCTTCTAGTAAATGGTGCCAATTATTCAACATCTGATAATTCCGATATTGCGTGGTATTTAAATGAAGATGATTCAAACCATACAAGCTTGTATATTTCAAAATATGATGGAGTAAACTGGGTAGAAGATGGTCAAGGAACACCATTTAGGCATAAATTAATTCAAAGAACTGATCATACTTATAACCCAGAAGATATTAATATGACATTATCAATCGATAACCAAGTTTATAATATTTCAAACGGAGTAAGTCCAGGGACAGGAAATTTAACCATAAAAGATCTTAATCTTTTTCCGAATAGTACTAATTTATATGTACCTGTTATGCATAACCAATCAGTACATGTAGCATTCAATGTTTCATATATAATTAATATGAAAAATATCTTCAACTGTGAAGGATCAGTTTTTATTAAAGCAAATCAAAATCCTATTTGGAGTATTAACCCCTCCATTTCGCGATGTGACTGTAATTATTCTGTTCAATTTTATTATCCACAAAATTGGTTTGATTTAAAGGTATTAAAGGATGAAGTTGATATAACATCAGAAATTCAAGAGAATCCAGTTGATAATTATATAATAATTCTAAATAGTTCGATTGATAATGAGGCCAATTGGGAAATAACTGCAAATTCACTGAATACTGAAATCAACTTACATATCCCCTTAACACAATATAAAGTTGGCCAAAAATTACAATTTTCTCTTTTAGAGCCACTAATACCTGGAACATATATTTTTAATTTAATTAATCCTTCTGGTTATGAGGAATACAATATTTCAAAGACTATTCCATCAATTGATAATACATTTTCTTATAATATACCTAATAATGTCATAGAAGGAGATTATATTGGGTATTTATACTTTTTCAATGGAACTCATGTAGGAGTTGAGACACAGGTATTTGAAATCATTGTACCGTTTACGCTAAATCCTTTAACTTTAATTCTCATAATTGTTGCTTTTGCTTCAGCTTTAGCAGTCACCATCACCTCTTATACTTTAATTAAAAAAGCCAAAAAGAAACAAGAACTATATAGAAAAGCGATATATGATAAATGTAATGATCTTTTGAATATTCAATACATAATGATTTCCGATAAAATATCTGCTTTAAATGTGTATGAACAATCTTTTATTGGAAAAGTTCTTGATACTACACTTATTACTGGTTTTCTCGAGGCAATCAGAACATTCGGAATAGAGCTAACAGATTCAGACGATCAAACCCAAACAATAAAACTCGAATATAAAAAATCAAAAATACTAATGGCTGAATTTAAACACTTT
>JBHLJZ010000037.1:0-31358 GCA_048887165.1 Candidatus Hodarchaeota archaeon
GCAATGTAAGAATCAACATCTTTTGGCTTTGACATTTTAATTCATCGTTCCTCTTCTTTCCTTTGAACTACTTTTCCCATAATCAACTATAAGATTAAAATATTTAATAATTTTTTGGAATTACTTGTATTCTTAGGTGACGTTTACTTAACAAATCACGATTAGTTTAACTAATAAAAATTGGGAAGAAAAGAAAGAATTTTGGATATTATAATGGAGAATAGGGGTTACTTATAAATTGAATTTTGCTAAACATTTAAAGCTTAAGGAGAAGGTTTTCACCTGTTTATGAAGTCAACTTTGAAAGATGATAACTTTTTTTTACTTATCATTACTTCTCGAAAAGCTCCAACTAGCTTTGGATTATGATATCCGCCCATTCCTAAAGCAGGAGTTTGAACTACAAAAGGCGTATTTTTCTCAATATCTTTTGGATTAGTAAAGATTTCAGAATATAAATCGTAATAAATAGCAGCAGGATTTTCTATCTTCTTTAAACTGAAAGGAGGGGCTTGAAATACAGTAGATTTTGTTGCTTCAGGATCTCCTAATCTGAATTCTTTTAACTCATGGGTGTGGCCACATAAAGTTAGAAGGGTATGATCTTTACAAAATTTAACAAGTTTTTCCCAATTAGATGAGATAGTGCCAAATTTAACATCAAATTTTAAATCTATTCTGGCTTTAGAGAGAGCTTTGCCAACTTTTTGAATTAAAGATTCCTTTAGTTCATCAATTTGGGAGCCAATATCTGTAGATGAAAACCATTGTTCAAATCGTTTGAAAATACCTATTGAACGCTTCGGGTTTATAGGTGGTCCATGCAAAAAAAGAAATGTATTACTATTTTCACTAATTTTGTAATTAATTAAATTTTCCAGATATTTTATTTGTTTACTTGAAACTCCGGTAACCGAAGGACGACCCATCATAAAATCTCTTAAATTTTTAAAGGAATCAGATCCACTATTTAAAAATATAAAGTTATTATTTCCAAACTTTATAAAAAAATCCAACGAAGGATTAATCTCCATTAAATAAGCTTTCAGTGCTCTAAAGCTCTTTGTTATGGAACTTATAGGATTAGCAAGTAATTTATCATTCAATGCAATAGCTTCATTTGCACTTAATCCAATCTTTCTATATAACCCTCCCCATCTAAGATCATAATGAAAAGGTCGGTAATCGTGATTCCCTGGTAAGGTAAAGATAGGGCACATTAACTCTTCTCCACTGATTACCCCTCTTCTTTTTTTTTGAGGTAAATTTAACACTATTTCTTTAAATACCCTCCAATTACTTTGTTCATAGTCAAAATCTAATATTTTCCTGACATCTTTGGGCAATTTAGAGAGGATAGTAAAATCAATTAAATCTCCTGTTAAAACTATAAATTCTAAATCATTTTGTAGTACTTTTTGATTCATTAATTTAATAAATTTTCTAAAATTATTATTTGGATTAATTAAGCGGTTTTTAAGTGGTTTAGTAGGAGAAAGTTTTTTATTAGGAACTAATTTAAAGATTTTTTTGAAAAATGATACTTTATTTTTTTGTTGGTTCTCATTTCCTTTAAGAGTTTCTTTAGCAACTGATTGTGTCCATTTTTTTATAATACTATACATTCTGTCATTCCTTTCTGCTAGATGTAAATCTGTGGCGTGGACAAAATTAAAATTATCTTTATGATTTTTAGAAATAACTAATGAATGATGATTAATTCTTTTATTTCCTTTAGTTCTTTCATGTTCAATATCAAACATTACAAAATTTCGAACTTTTAAGAATTCGGATACTTCTTCTGAAAGAGTAAAATCTATAGTAACCTTATAAAAGCGATCTAAGTTTCCAAATATATTGTATCTAATGAGGTATTCTTGAGGACTATAATAATCATTATAATTCACATTATCAATCCCCATCGTAGGAGCAAGGTCTGTATGTAATGCTATAGCCGAAATAGGATCTCCCCTAAATATTCGTGGCTTTAGTTTTTTTAGCTTCTCTTTAGAAAGATCAATATATTCTTCTTCTTTTTTAATCTGCTTTTCTTTAAGTCGAGACTTTTTCCTAAAAATAGAGATTAATCTTTTCCAAAAAGGACGTTTTTCTTTCTTTTCTTTTAATAATATTCTCTTTTTCTTTTGTTTTTGGAGCAATAACATCATTTTCCATTTATATTCAAGCAATGGAACTAAATTTAGTTTATGTCTTAAGGATTTATCAAAATCTTGGATATTCTTTATATTACTTACAAATAATAAATCTATTTGGAAATTATTCTGTTTTAATTTATGATCCACTTTTAAAAAGAGTGGATGCCCTAAATTGGGGTTTATTAAAAGAGTTTCTTCCAATTCTAAACTATTTGAAGTTGTCAAAATTCTTTAATTATATATTAATTGAGTTTTATTAAAAGATATTTTATTTCTTTCCCTGTTAATAACAAAACAATTGCACTTTAAAAATTTTTATTTTAAACCAACTGAATTTATTAGATATATTGTAAGGTAAGGTAAAAATATAAATTATTTGCCTTGGAAAGCCTATTTTTCTTTATCATTAATTAAATTGAACTAATGAAGATTAACAAATATTACATTATCACCACGAACTACAATGCTTCCGAGGTCTTCGTGTTCTTCACGGATGTTTCCATCCTCATCTTGATATTCAAAAATCTGACTTGTTCCTTCCAAATAAAGATTTAGGTGCTCATCAAAACCAGCAAGCAAACCGCGAAATAATCTATTACGTTTAACCTTAATTAAAATTACCTTATTCATCGAATTTTTAAGATAATCAATAGGTCGATTCGGTCTATTCATTTGTTGACTTCTTCTTTCCATTTTTAAAAACACTAAAAAAAATATTTAAAAAATCTTGTAATAATAATTAAAATTAAATGTCAGAATTAAAACCTTTTGATTTAGGTATTCTTTTATCCTTTTAAAGATCACATAATTTTGAATAACAATGAATAATAAAAGAAAACAAGAAACTGTTGTGTGCTGTGTAAAAAATTGTCAAAAAGAAATATCTAAAGAAAAAGCAATTTTAGTTGAGGGAAAATATTTTTGTGAAATATGTGGTGTTAACTATTATAGAAGTAAATTAAATATTTGATTAATATCTAAATTTTTATTATATTATACTTTTATAAGATTATATATGAAACATTTAAGCTAAAGGCTCGTGGCGAAGCATGGATATCGCGGCAGCCTCCTAACTTAAATGAAAGGAGTAAGCTGACGATCGGGGGTTCAATGCGATATGTATCTCACATTTCTTGAACACATCCCCCCGGGCCTGCTTTTTATTTTTATAAAAATATAAATATTAGTTAATATAAATTCAAGTTTAATAAATTTGAAATTTGTTAATTCGGTGTTTTAAAAAAATGTGGTATTTCAATAGCCCTCATATAGTTTATGGCGAAGAAGCTCTTGATTTTTTGGAAAAAATTAAGGGAAGTAAATGTTTTATTGTTACAGATAAAGTAATTGAGAATTTAGGATATTTAAAAATATTAACTGATAAACTTGACAATTTAGGAAAGCAATATAAAACATTTAATGAGATTGTTCCAAATCCTAGGGAGGAAGGTATTTTAAAAGCAAGAGAACAATGCTTTGCTTATAATCCAGATTTAATTATTGCTTTAGGAGGAGGTTCAGTTATAGATACAGCAAAAACGTTATGGGTTTTATATGAGTTTCCTGAGTTTGAAATGGATGACATACATGCATTTCGGGATGATATATATGAATTAGGTAGTAAAGCGAAGTTTGTAGCAATCCCAACCACATCTGGAACAGGTTCAGAGACCACTTTTATTACAGTAGTATCTAGATTTGAACGTGACATCTGGAAGAAATTTTTCTTCTTACATCGGGGTATGGTTCCCACGTACGCGATTGTCGACCCAGTTTTTCCAATGGGTATGCCTCCTAAATTAACTGCTGATACTGCATTTGATGCATTAGCACATGCAATTGAGGCAGTTGGTTCGTTATGGAGAAATGAATTTAGTTATGCTTTAGCATTAAAGGCAATCGAATTAATTTTTGAATATTTACCATCTGCTTATCATGATGGAAATAATATAGAAGCTAGAGATTATCTACATCAGGCAGCTTCACTTGCTGGTTTGGCTATAAGTAATGGGCAAGCACATATAGGACATACTCTTGGTCATACATGGGGCTCACTTTTTCATGTTCCTCATGGGAGGGCAGTAGGTATCGCACTTCCCTATGTGACTCAATATGTAATGAACAATAATGATCCAGAAGATAATACAGTAGATCTCTTAGCAAAAGTTGCTAAACAATTAGGCTGGGCTAAGTGGGAAGAAGAAAGAAAAATAGCAGCATATAAAGTAATTGAAAAAATCAAGAATTTACAAAAAGAAGTGGATTTTCCATCTAAATATGAAGCCACAGGTGTTTCAAAAGAAGACTTCGAGAAAAATTTAGATTTATTAGTTTCATTGTGTTTTGAAGATTCCTCAAGTGTATTAAGTTCTAGGCAAGTTGGAGGCGAAGAGTTCAAGAAATTATTTATTTATGCTTATGAGGGTAAGGATATAGATTTTTAACTTTATTTTATTTTATTTTTTTCGTTTAATGTTGATTTTATATCATTTATTCAAATTAGCGTTCTTTCCATTGATACATAACGAAGATTTAAATAAAAATCCACACAAACTTAAATTGCTACAAATTTAGAGGTGAAATTTTTGCCAAAAAGAATATTAAGAGTAGATATGACAAACCTTCAAGCAAAATTTGAAGACTTGCCTAGTGAATTCGCAGCTCTAGGCGGTAGAGGAATGACTTCAACGATAGTAGCAAAAGAAGTTCCACCAACATGTGATCCCTTAGGGTCGCACAATAAATTAGTATTCGCTCCTGGTATAGTGACAGGTACAGCTGCTCCAACTTCTGGCAGAATCTCTGTTGGAGGTAAATCACCTTTAACAGGCGGGATAAAAGAAGCAAATGCTGGTACTAATTTTGCTCAGAAGTTAGCCCGTATGCGTATCGGAGCTATTATAGTTGAAGGGAAACATAAAGGAGATGATTATTATCTTCTAAAGATAACCAATGATGGTACTGAATTTATGAGTGCCAAGAAATGGGTCGGGAAAGGATTATATGATGTTTATAAAGATCTATTCAAGCAATTTGGGGATAAAGTAGGTATATGTGGGGTAGGAATCGCAGCGGAAGTTTTAGGAGCTATGTCAGGTATATGTTTTAATGATCCTGAAGGATTACCCAGCAGATATGCTGGCAGAGGAGGACTTGGTGCTGTTATGGCATCTAAAGGTCTCAAATTTATTATTGTTGATGAAACTGGTGCACCAGGAGTAGAAATTGCTAATGATGAGGTGTTTAAGGAAGGAATTAGAAAGCTTCGAGAGGCTCTTATGACCCATGATGTGACAAAACCAGGAGGTGCTTTAAATAGTTATGGTACAAGCGTTTTAGTTAATATTATTAATGAAGCTGGTGGTTTACCTCAGAGAAATTTTTCGGCTGGACAAGATGATAGATCTCAAAACATTTCAGGAGAAGCTAAAGCTGAAGCAGTGAAGAAAAGAGGAGGAGTACGTCCACATTTCTGTAGTCCAGGTTGTATAATCCAATGTTCAGAAGTTTGGACAAAACCAGGTGGAAAGGATCCGGTTGGAGTTTTAGAATATGAAAGTGTTTGGGCATTAGGAGCAAATTGTGGGATTTATGATTTAGAAACTGTTGGAGAATTAAATCGTGCTTGTAATGATTTTGGAGTAGATACGATCGAAGCTGGAGATACCCTTGCTGTAGCAATGGAAGGAGGTTTAATTGAGTTTGGAGATGGTAAAGGAGCTCTAAAACTTATGGAAGAAATTGAAAAAAAAACACCAATAGGAAAAATTCTAGCTAATGGTACCGAGATTACCGGTAAAGTTTTAGGAGTAACAAGAATTCCAACTGTAAAAGGTCAAGGATTTCCAGCATATGATCCCCGAGCAATTAAAGGGATAGGAGTCACTTATGCAACAACACCTATGGGCGCAGATCATACCGCAGGTTACGCTATTGCTCCAGAGATACTCGGTGTTGGCGGACAGGCAGATCCTAGAGATCCAAAGAAAGCCGAGATATCACGTAATTTACAAATAGCTACAGCAGCTGTAGATGCCACTGGATATTGCTTATTCATCGCATTTGCTATTTTAGACATCCCTGAAGGATTGCAAGGTGTTGTTGAGTCTCTAAATGGTGTATTAGGTGCATCATTAACAGTGGATGATGTAGCACCATATGGTAAACAAATTATAGATACGGAGATGGCATTCAACAAAGCCGCTGGATTTACATCTGTTCATGATAGACTTCCAGAATTTTTCTTAGAAGAAAAATTACCTCCGACAAACGAAGTGTTCAATGTAACTGATGATGATTTAGATAGTGTATTTTAAATTAATTTGAATTTAAAATGACAATTCATTTGAGAATTTTTGGAGATTTAAGGAAAAAAATTCAACAAAATCTAGAACCAGGTGCAATCCCTTTAACATTAAATCTTGACCACTCAGAAATAAAAACCATTTCGGATATATTAGAGAAATTTTCAATCGAAAAAAGTGAAACTAGTCATATCTTTGTTAACAGTGTCTACGCTGGATTTAGCAAAAAAGTAAAAGATGGAGATAGAGTGGGTATTTTTCCGAAAAATATGAGTTTATTGTACAAATGGTACTTTAAGAGAGCTGAAGATGAGTGAAAATGAGGATATTTTTGTCACAGTTAAATTTTTTGCCGATTTATTAAAATTCGGACCCCAGAAGTCAAAAGAGAGATTTCCAAAAAACAGTACAATTAAATCGATTTTAGAAAAGTATAAAATATCTGAAAAAAAATCAAAATTAATAATTTTAGTTAACGGTAAACCACACATTACAGTAGATTATCTATTAAATGAAGGTGATATAGTTGCTATATTTCCCCCTATAGCAGGTGGGTAAAACACATCTTAAATTATTTATTTTTTTTAATTTATTTTTAATGCTAAAATAGCTTTAAGAAAAAAATCCTTATTGTTCGTGCGGTGGGCGACAAATTTTTAAAATATAAACAAAGTAGTAAAATGTAATTGCTTTGATAATATTATAAATACTATATTGATTGTGTTAAGTATCTGGAACTAATAAAAAATAAGGTTTAATTATATGAAATCAATGGATAATTCTCTGAGTAAAGCTGAGAAAAGTAAACTAGGTTTAACAGAAGAACTATTCAAACGCATAGTTGAGAATGTTAACGATTTAATTGGAATTCTAAATAAAGATTTCAAGTATGAATATCTTAATGAAGAAATCTTTTTAAAAGTGTTAGGTTATTCAAGTGAAGATCTATTGGGCAAATCCGCATTAGGATTTATTCATCCTGAGGACGTTAATTTGGCTGTACAAACTTTAAAAGAGGGTTTTAAAAAAGGAGAAGGGTCAGCTGAAGTAAGATTTAAACACAAAGATGGAAATTGGGTATGGATTGAAGCTAGAGGTAAAATATTTTTAGATAATGATGGAAAAATGAAAGCACTTATTGTATCTAGAGATGTCTCTCAAAGAAAGAGATCTGAAATGGAGTTAAAAGATTCGGAAGAAAGATACCGGTTAATTACTGAGAACGTTAACGATTTAATTGCAATTTTGAATGATAAATTCGAATATGAATACATAAATGAAAAAATACATCAAAAGTTAAGGGGATCTTCTAATAAAGATAGAATTGGGATGAAAGCATTAGATCTCGTCCATCCAGATGATCTTGGGTCTGTAAGGGAAATTTTTAATAAAGCTTTTGAGATTGGAGAAGGAGTAATGGAGGTGAGATTACGAAATAAAGATGGAACCTATGATTGGTTTGAGGTCAAAGGAAAGACTTTTATAGATATTGATGGTAAAAATAAAATTCTTTTAATTTCAAGAAATATCACAGCGCGTTTAAAAGCAGCTGAAAAAATTCAAGAATCCGAAGAGAAGTTTAGATCAATTGCAGAACAATCCTCGCTGGGGATTGTTATTTTGCAGGATGGATTAATTAAATACGCAAATAAAGCAATCAGAGACATTACGGGGTATTTAATTGAAGAAATTGAAGAATGGACTCAAAATGAATTCATGAAAAAAATTCATCCTGAAGATTTACCCTTGGTAAAAGAACACATACAAATGAAACTAAAAGGACAGACCGATATAACGTCCCATTATAGTTTTAGAATAATCACAAAATCTAATAATGTTAAATGGGTTGACCTTCATTCAAAAGCAATTAATTTTCAGGGAAAAATTGCAATTCTTGCGACATTTATAGATATAACCGATAAAGTTAGAGCAGAACAACATTTAAAAGAATCAGAAGAAAAATTCAGACTTGCATTTGAGCGAGCTGGTGATGCTATATTTTGGGCAAATCCAAAAACTAGAAGAATAATAAATTGTAACAGCGCTGCAGAAACACTCCTAGAAATGAAAAAGGAGGAAATTATTGGATTTCACCATAGTAAACTTTATCCCCCTCAAGAAAGTAAGTATATGGATAAAATTCTAGGAAATTTTTCAAAAAATGAAGGGATATTTGAGACTGATTCAGAAGTATTAAATAAATCAGGTAAAATTATACCAGTCCATATTACTGCAACTTATTATCCAATTGGTGAACAAGTAATTGTTCATGGAACATTTCATAATCTTACTGAGAGAAAAATTACTGAAAATGCGTTAAAAGTGTCTGAACAGAAATATCGTGAAGCCTTTGACAGAGCAAATTTTTATAAGGATCTTTTCGCTCATGATATTAACAATATTCTTCAAATTATAAACTCTTCAGCAGAACTAATTACTTTAAATTTACGGGATAATGAAGAATCTAGAGAAATTGAAAGTAT
Organism: Candidatus Hodarchaeota archaeon; assembly: GCA_048887165.1. Lineage (GTDB taxonomy): Archaea > Asgardarchaeota > Lokiarchaeia > Sigyniarchaeales > SOKP01 > SOKP01. Next base: position 8,944 of record JBHLJZ010000037.1, read on the forward strand.
CGCTAATATTATGAAAAGGCAAGTTCAAAGAGGGTCAAAATTAGTAAATAACGTTCAAACTCTTTCTGAACTTGAAGAAAGCCAGCTATCAATCAATCCTATTGATGTGTGTGAATATTTAGAAAATTCAATAGAATTCATAAGAAAAGCATATCCAGAAAGAACTTTGGATATAGAAGTAATCCAATCATGTGAAGAAGTAATAGTAAAGGCAAATGAGTACCTGCAGGAAGTTTTTGAAAATATTTTAATTAATGCTATAAAGTATAATGAGAATCATTCTGTAGAAGTGAAGATTAATATATCAACATATATACAAGATGGGAACAATTATTATAAATTGGAATTCATAGACAATGGTATTGGAGTAGCAGATGAAAGAAAGAAACTTATTTTTGAGCGAGGAAAGAGAGAATTAAAAGGTACTAAAGGAATGGGGCTTGGATTGTCTTTAGTAAAAAACATTCTTGATAATTATGATGGTAAAATATGGGTGGAGGATAGAGCTAAAGGGGATTACACGCAAGGAAGTAAGTTCATTATTTTATTACCTATCTTGAAATAAAATCCCCATTATTATATATATTATTAGAAAATCTCTGTACACTTAAGAAAAAGCTCAATTAATTCTCTTTTTTCTTTAATTTAATCAATCTTCTCTAAAGAGAGAATATATAAAGGTATTAAAATAAATGGAGCTATTTCTAAATTATCCATCTCTTTATTCACTTTTATATGGCTTAAGCCAGTCTTCTTTTAAATAATAGTACTTTTTATTATCAACATATTTACCCTCAACATAAAAATCATCTTTAGAAATCCCTTCAAGTATAAATCCCACTTTTTCTGCTATCTTCCATGAATAAATATTATCAATAGCAGCACCCCCGGTAACCCTATGGAGGTTAACTTCTTCAAAGGCATATTTAAGAAGGAGTTTTGTAGCTTCAGTCGCGATTTTTTTATTCCAATAATCAGTCTCTCCAATCATTAAGAATGCATTAGCAGATCGGTTAAACCACTGGATTCTATTTAAGCCACAAATTCCAATTAATTTTTTATCTGCTTTATGATAAATTGAGAATTCTATATGATCTTTTACTTGTCCTTTATCTGACGGTTCAAGTTCCTTTTTAATCTCTTCTATTGAGCGAGGCATAGCATTTCGTGAAAAAATCCGGACTTTCGGATCATTTCTCCATTTAGCATATAAATTTGCATATTTAATACTAGAAGGGACTAAATCAACATTATCTCCTTCAATAAACGTAAAAATTTCGTCATCTTCCATTTAAATTACAACCATTGTTTTATAATGTTATGTTTAAGTAAATTTTGAATCTTATTTGAATTTTGGAATATAAATTTATGAACTTAGGAAATTTGATAGATCTTTTATTAATTTAATTTTCACAAGCTTAAAGATAGGAGCTTTTAACTCGTGTAAATATTGTGAATATTAATATTATAACTCCATTGATTATAAAAAACCAAAAAATACTCCAGGTTTCTACTACAAATCCTAATGTTAGGTAAAGCAATGCCATTGAAAGACTTTGAAACATATTAATTGTGCTTAAAACTGTTGCCCTGTTTTCAGATTCAATTTGTTTATTGATTCCATATGTATAGAGCAATGATCTTGGATATCCAAATCCAACAATAAATAATAGATAAATTATGCCTATAAAAGGATTTGTAGTAAAACCTAACAAGATAAAAGCTAATCCATTAATAATATCTACAAGAATCAAGAATCTCACTTTCTCTTTAAAACTCTTAAGAATTTTTGGAAATAAATATGAAAATACGGCTGTAGTTAAATTCATGAATGACAGAATGAAACCCCAGATGAATAAAGGAACTCCAATTGCAGTTAGATATGGTTGGTAAGTCCAGAATAAGAGATAGATTAATACATTAATAAACAACCTATCAAAACATAAAATTCTTAATATTTTGTTTTTTTTTAGTTCTTTAAATCCATCTTTAATTATAGTTAGATATCTTTTTGCTTTCTTTTTCTTAACAAATTCAGGTTCATGATATGTCAGTGAAGTAAGAAATGCTCCGATGTAGATAATACCTAAACATGTCATTGTAAACTGTAAAGAGACAAATTCGGCAATAATTGAACCGAGAGGAGCTGATATAGTTAAGGCTACTAAGTTTACAACTTGAAGATTTCCCATTACTTTTGGTAATTTATCTTCCTGGCCTATCATTTTTAAAGAACTGAATAAAAAAGCTTCATCAGTTCCAGATATTAAAGCAATACTAAAAGCCCATAAAGTTTCTGCTAAAAAAAATAAAAAAATGTTGGGAATAATGCTGTAGGAGAAAGCAGCTAAAACAACTGTTAATGCTGATAACATTAATCCTTTTTTTCTTCCAAGAAAATCAGCAATAGCTCCCGATGGAATTTCGAGAATGAAAATCATGAACATAAAGTAGGCTTGTAATATCATCTGTTGAGAAAACGTAAGTCCACCCCATTCTGTCGTAAATGCATAATAAACTGCTCTAACAGTATGAATTCCCAAAATAAAATGATATAAATATGCTTTGAGAATATTTAATTTATATTTTTTATTGATACTTTCCGTTTTCAGAACTTTTAATCTTAAATTCATATATAGTTTTGAAAGGTTAATTATTATTAGATTTGAATTTTAATTTTATCTTAAATGCTTTCATTAATATAAAATCTTTATAATATTAATAGAAGCTCTATATGAACTTATATTGAAGTTCGAATTAAGTGTGAAAATTTAATAATTTCAAAATTTTAGATTCAAGATATAAAAAATAAAAGAAAAAAAAAGAATAAATTTAAGATAGTATAATTTTACATTAATTTCATTGCCAAGTCCATATCTTCTAGGGTTAATTTCTTCCTTCCAGCGTGTCTGGTCATTTCAAGAGCCTTATTAGTGACACCTTTAGCTTGTTTCTCTAAATAATCAATTAAGGCGTCTACAGCATCTCTTGCTACCATTTCAGCACCATTATCTTTCATTAATTTACGAACTGGACTCCAAGCAAATACTTTTTTAGCCATTTTTATTCCTCCACTTTTTTATTAGTGTTATAATTTCGTAAAGTTCACATTTTTTAACATGAACTTTATTATATCATAATTATCATTTCAAATATTTAAAAATTGCGTTAAATTTTCGGTAGAATATGTTTGGGTTAATAATTTCATCCGATCGACAAAATTACGATGTCTTAAAAATGAAACGATAGAAATAGATCTGAGCTATTAGATCTAAGATTTTTTTAAATTTTAAAATTAATGGACATAAAATTTAAACTTTCTAAAATTATTTTCCCGTTTCTTATAAAAGAATTTGAATTAAGCCCAAATTGATCAAAGATGTACTAAAGCGATAGAAATTAAAAAATCATATGAATTATTGAGCTAGTGATTCTTTTATAATGATTCACTAAAAGCATTTAAAAAACGATCAACATTCTCTGCTCTTGCAGTATGTCCCATCAAACCTATACGCCATATTTTCCCTACTAAAGGTCCAAGCCCAGCGCCAATCTCAATTTTGTAATCATTTCGTAATTTTTGACGAATTTTAATATCTTCTGATCCTTTGGGAATTGTGACAGCATTAAGCATAGAAAGTCTATAAGGTTCTTTGACGTACATATCTAATCCTATTGCTTCTAATCCTCTGACCAATCTTAAATGATTATCTAAATGTCTTTTAAATACCTTTTTTATGCCTTCTTCAAATATTAGGAATAGGGCTTGATAGAAAGCGTATAGCATATTTATTGGTGCGGTATGATGGTATACTCTCTTTCTTTCTCCGCTCCAGTATTGACCTATTAAACTCATATCAAGATACCAATTAGGAACCTTATTTTTTCTTCCTAAAATTTTATTATATGCTCGATCAGAAAATGAAACAGGTGCTAAACCAGGAGGGCATGATAAACATTTTTGTGAGCCACTATAAAAAGCATCAATATTCCAATCATCAACTTTAATTTCAATACCACCAAAAGATGTAACACAATCTACTAAAAACAGAGTTTCAGTATTTTTTATTATGTCTGAAATCTCTTTTACTGGATTCTTAACGCCGGTTGATGTTTCTGCATGAACCATTGCTACAATATGGTATGAGTTTTGTTCTAGTTTTTCTTTGACTAAGGTTGGATTAATTGGTGTTCCCCACTCAAATTCAATACTTTCAACATTAGCTCCAAGTCTTGACGCGACCTCAACCATACGAACCCCAAAAACACCGTTAACTAAAACTAATACTTTATCCTTAGGTTCAATAAGGTTAACAAAACAGGTTTCCATACCCGCTGAACCGGTACCAGATATTGGTAATGTTAAGTTATTTTTAGTAATCATTAATTTCTGTAGAAAAAATTGAATTTCATCCATAATCTGTATAAAGTACGGATCTAAATGACCTAATGTCTTATAACTAAGAGCTTCATATACTTTTGGATGAACAAGAGAAGGACCAGGGCCCATTAATAATATTTCTTCAATGTCTTCTAGAATATTCTTCATTTTTCATACAATTTATGAATGTTAAATTTAGATTAAATTAGAACTAAATTTTAATTAATTTATATAGTGAGCGATTCCTATATAATAGATTTTGATTTAGATAAAAAAAGAACCTTACTTTAAGCTTCGAGTACTAGCAATTGCATTCAACATAACCTTGAGATGCTCATAAATTTTGTCTCTATAATCTGGGCCTATTTTAAGAAATAGAACGGATACCAACTTTTCTTCTAAATCTTGTTCAATATCGAATTCTTCCATTAGTTGAGACCAATTAACGCCTTCAGAAACTCGGAGTCCGATTATAATTGCTCGCTTTTTTCGAATTTTTTGGATAATTTTAACCAGAATATTTTTCCATTCTGGATCGATATGCTCCTTTTCGCGTGCGTCAAAAACGCAGAAAGCACCATCAGAATTAGCAAGATTAAAATTATCATAAGTGGCAGAATTTAAAATTAAGCCGTTTTTATAAGCATATAATTTCTCAGTAGGATTATCTTTTATTTTTGAATATTCACCTAATTTGTCTAAATCCAAAATAACTTGAAATCCAGGATTCCAACTTAAATTTTCATAAATAAAAGTTAATTCTAGTATTACTAAATCTTTTAAGGTTGACTGTATTGCTTCGAACAGGTCTTCTTTGATAGCTTTCTTAGCTTTTTGCTTACTCCGCAATATATAGTGATAAGCAATTAATTTGAAGGCGTCTTGAACATTTTCACCACTAAGCGCACTAGTCTCTATATAGGATACGCCGTCTGAAAGGTTTTTAACTAATGACATTCCATCTTCTCGACTAATTACTCTCTTATCTACCAAATCTAATTTATTAGCAACTATAACTATAGGTATATCTTTATCTAAAATAAACTCAGTTAATTCGTTATACCAATTTCTTACATTATCAAATGATTGTTGATTTACCAAGTCATAAACAATAAAAGCAGCCTCAGCTCCAGTATAATATATCTTTCTATACCTTTTGAAAAACTCTTGGGCTCCTAAATCCCATAAAGTCAGTGAAATTTCATTACCTTCCAAAAGAAAATTATGTGCAAGGATGTTAAGACCAATAGTTGCGCGATAATCAGCCGAGAATTTCCTTTCAACAAATCTACGGATAATTGATGTTTTACCGACTTCATGGTCTCCAACCACTACAAATTTAAAACTGTAATTTCCTTTTTCTTCTAATTGTGATTGAATGAGGGATTGTTTTAAGGTTTGATGACGATCAATTTCACTTTCAAAATCTGGAATTGCTATTTGTACTATATCATCTTCTTTAGCATTAAGAATTTGTGCTGTTTTTTCTGCTAAAAAAAGGCCGTATGGAGCAATCCTTTCAATAGAAGACATGCTATTAAGAATTAAACTTAACGTTCTTTTTTCATCTATTGATATAAATAATAATCTATATTCTTCGGTATCAAAAGAAGCTGTTCCAAAATTTCTAAAAGCAAATTCATTTCTAATTCTATCCAAAACAGGGCTTATTAGTGTTGTGAGGACAGAAACGATTTCAAGATTGCTTTCAAATCCTTTTTGTTTTTCTCCAGCGAGAATTAATCCTTCAAAATCTGAAATTATAACTGCTTCTAATTCATTAAATTTTTCGAGAAACCTATTTAAAATTTCTTTAAAAAGTTTATTTCTATTTATTGTAATTAAAATCTCCTCGAATTGTATGAAGCTATTTTTATTCTTATCAATATAATGACATACCATATTTTTAAAAATAGCTATTTCTAAAGAATTAAAATTCATTATTATAATGAAATTGATCTAATTAAAGAGAGTCATATGAGAAAATTCGAAATAAAAATATTATTCAGCTAAAGTCTTTTATTGTATTAAGCATAACTTCAAGTTGATCATAAATTTCTAGCCTATAATCGAAACTAATTTTGAAGAATAAGAGAGAGATAAATTTTTTTTCCAGATACTCATTAACATCGAATTGATCAATAATTTTTGACCAATCACTCTCTTCTGACACCCGTATTCCAATTAAGGCTACTTTATTTTCTTCTAGATCATTGATAATTCTAATAACAATCTCTCTCCATTTTGAATCGATTTGATTTCTATCTCTTGCATCAAAAATTATAAGAACTCCATCTGAGCCGAAAACGTTAAATTTTTCAAAAAGGAAGTTTTTTACAGCTAAACCATTCGAATATTCATAATATTTTGTTTCTTTATCATCGTAAATTTTGTCACATTCACATAAAGCGTTTATTTCATTCAAAATCTGTAAACCAGGACTCCAATATGGATTTACTGTTATAAATGAAAGAGTTAATTTTTTCTTTTTTTCAAGAATAGAATTGATTAAATTCATTAAATCCTGTTTAAGTACTTCTTCTTCTCTTTCTTTTGTTTTCACAATATAATGATAAGCAATCAAGCTAAAAGCGTCTTCAACATTCTCACCACTTAATGCACTAGTTTCGATATAGGAAAAATCTTTAGAAGAATAATCTGTTAAAAATGCATTTACTAATTCTACACCATTTTGATATTCTATTATTCTTTGATTTTCTAAATCCGTTTTATTACCTACTATTACGACGGGTATTTCTCTGTTTTCAATGAAAAGTTGCAGTTCATCATACCACAGTTTTACATTCTTAAAAGATTCTTCATTGGTTAAATCAAATACAATGAATGCCGCTTGAGCACCTTGATAATATGTCTTTCTAAATCTCTTAAAATATTCTTGGGCGCCAATATCAAATAAAACGAAAACTACTTCATTTCCATAAAATTCAATTGAATGACTAGTTACATTCAATCCTAAAGTCGATCGATAATCGTTAGAAAATTTGTTCTCAACAAATCTTCGAATGATTGAAGTTTTTCCTACCTCACGATCCCCTATAATAACAAATTTAAATCGATATTTATTTCCAGATTCTAATCTAAGTTGATAAATCTGCTCTTTTACTCTTCCTGATGCTTCAGATACATCTGCTTCTACTTCGAAATTAGGTATTGAAATTTGAATTTGGTCTCCTTCTTGAGCAAATATTATCTGGGCAACTTTCTCTGCAAGGAAAAAAGCATAAGGTGAGACTTTATCTATTGAAGCTAAGGTGTTCAAAACTAAACTTAGAGTTGTTTCTTCATCAATAGATATAAATAAAAACCGATAGTGTTCGGTGTCGAAAGAAGCACTTCCAAATTTCCTGAAAGAGAATTCATTTCTCATCCTTTCCAAAATAGGATTAATAAGTGCTGTAAGAACCGAAACTAATTCTAGATCTACACTTTTCTTTTTTTCACCAGCAATAATAAAGCCTTCATGATCAGAGACGATTACTGCTTCAACATCTTCACTCAAATCTAAAAAAGTTAATAATAATTCATTAAATAATTCCTCTTTGGCTAGTGACATAATAGATCAGCTATAATATGAATATAATAGAATATATTAGTAGTAATAACATAGACTTAAAAGTGATAATTTTATAATTTATTAAATAGTTTTCTATCATGCCTTCATGCATTATCCAAATGATCATCCAGCTCATTTTAATTGTTTAAAAGATTGGTTAATACCTTCTTCAAAATGTTCTGTATGTAATGAACCATATCCTCAAGGAACTCTCGAGAAATTTAAATCCTACATTGATAAAAAAGAAAAAAGGAAAAAAAAGAGCTTAAAAAGTTATTAGAGCAAGATATTCTTCAGAAAATTGGAAACGTTATAGATAATATAGCATTCCTCAAATTTATCGAGTCTATTGATATTTTGATTGATGAAAAAGAATAGGATTATGCTTTATCAAGATTATACCTCCATAATGATGAAAATATGACAACTGAGAAAGGAAGGAAAATTACATTCTTGAGGGGAAAGATAAATTATTTACTTGGTAGATATGATTTGGCAATTAGTCAACTATTTAAATTGGTAAAAGAAAAGTATGATTATCAAGATGGTTTTCTTTACCTTGGCAAGGCATACGAAGCTTTAGGTTTAAGTGATAAAGCAAAATGGGCTTATGAAAGAGTTAAATAAGCTTCCATTTTTACTAGTATTATACTATGAAATCTTTTTGTCTAACAATAGCAGGTTCTGATCCTACCTCTGGTGCCGGAATACAAGCTGATATTCGAACATTTGACCGAATTGGAGTTCATCCTTTTTCTGCAATTACAGCGATTACCTATCAAACGGCTACTGAATTCTTTGGATTTAAATCACTCTCAGAGGATTTAGACAAGCAACTTGACGCGATCTTGAATACCTATCCTATTAAATATGTGAAGATAGGGATGATCCCAGACATAAAATCCTTAGAGATTATAAAAAGTACGATTCTAACTCATAATTTAATTGCCGTTTTAGATCCTGTTAGTGTTTCTAGTGTTGGTAGAAGATTATCGAGCGAAGGTCTTGAATTTGAAATTGCAAGAGATCTTTTTCCCTTAGTAACTGTTCTAACTCCTAATTTAGAAGAAGCTAGTTATTATGCTAATATAGAACTTAGTAATAAAACTATTGAAGATTTAAGGGTTATAAAAGTGGCTGCAGAGATAATAATTAAAAAAATGTATGTGGATCAAAAGATTTCTGAAATTGAAAAAGCAGTTATAATTAAAGGCGGAGTAACTAATCATAATAGCATAATTGACCTTGTTTGTATTAGTAAATTAACTAAGGGCAAAGAAAGCCTCGATTTTAAAATATTTAAAAAACCAAAACTATCGCTCCAAGGAAATGTACACGGAACTGGATGTGTTTTTTCTTCGGCTATCACTGCATATCTATCACTGGGAAATTCCTTATTAGAATCTATAGAAAAAACTGAACAGTTTTTTGATGAAAGATTTCTTAATTTTATTAAACTCCCCCATGAAGGGAAAATGTTGGATTTAACGCTTGATATGGAACAGGTTGAAGTTATTAACCAAGTCAAACAAATTTATAATTATATCTCAAGTGAGAAAAAATTTAATATACTAATACCAGAAGTAAGGATGAATATCTCGGGATCACTCTTTAATGCAATTTCTAAAGAAGAAATAGCAGGAATCGAAGGAAGAGTCACAATCATTAATGGGTATCCTAAAGCATCAGGCGAAGTAAAATTTGGTGTATCTAATCACACGGCAAGATTAATTCTTGAAGCTAAAAAGTTTGATAATTCCATTAATTTTGTATTAAATATGAGGTATAAACCTGAATGGATTGAATTACTCAAAAAAAAAACAGATTTGAAGCTGAAAGAGATTATTCGGGAAAGGCAACCTAAAGAAATAATGGTTAAGGAAGAATTAACTATGCAATGGTTAATAAGAAAGAGTATCGAAGAAATTGGGAGAATTCCAGATATATTATGGGATGAAGGCGCGATGGGAAAAGAACCAATGATTAGATTATTTGGTAAAAATGCAGATGACATGATAATTAAACTTCAGAAAATAGTTAATTCGATTCTCGATTAACTCTAAAGAATTTTAAACTTTAACGTGAGTGAAATCAAATATTTTAGGATTTCAATCAAATTTGTTTAATTTTTTAGCATTATAATTTTACTTTATTTTTAAACTGTTTTTCAATAGTTTCTACCAATTGAAATGTTCCATATATGCTTTTAACGCCATTTTTAATCTAACTCTGGCCACATTTTTGTTAAAAAGAAACAGTGTGTCGCTTTGGCAAAATTGTACAATATTTCGAACGGGGTGTACGAAAAATAGGTTTAAGAAAAAGAAAACAAAACAATATTTAATAATTTTTTGAATAAAAATGATAAATCTATAAATAATAAAAAAGGATGAACAAAATGAAACAAAAAAAAAGAAACAAACAAAGCAACCAGATACGGTTTAGTATAGGAGCAGCAACTATTCTAATTGTGCTAACAGTAATGTTACCAGTGACTCAAGCCGATACGGTAACGCTTCCAACTCGTGGTAATCCCGGGATGGTATATGATACCGAATCAGATAAGATCGTTATTTTTGGAGGATGGAATAGTACAACAACTCCCTATGCAAGCACTTGGATATACGATTTCAATTTGGATACATACACTGAAAAAACACCCTCGCCTTCACCTCGTAGGAGAGCAGAACCTGGTATGGTTTACGACTCACTAAGAGATATGATAATTCTTTTTGGCGGTAGAGAAAACTTTACCGATAATGGGGACCATAATGATACTTGGAGTTATGATTGCGATTCAAATACTTGGACTGAACTTTTTCCAATTAATACTCCTTCAGCAAGGAGAGCTGCTAGTATGGTATATGACTCAGAGAGCGATAGGATAATTATGTTTGGAGGACAGAGTGGTGTTTCCGTATTTACGGTTTATAATGAGACCTGGGTTGGCAATCCAGGGAGTAATACATGGCAAAAAATGAGCCCAATTCTAGCCCCTCAGGCTAGGTTCAGCCACGCAATGACTTACGACAGCGAGAGTGATCGTGTAATCCTTTTCGGAGGATATTCTGGTTCAACTTTCTTTTCTGATACATGGGCATACGACTTTAACGCTAATGCTTGGGAAGAGCTTATAAATGCCACTCATCCTACAGCTCGAGGTGCTCATGCAATGGTATATGATAGCGAATCTGATAGGACCGTACTTTTCGGTGGTTCAAGTACAGGAAGTACATTCAATGATACTTGGGTATATGATTATAATACAAATTCTTGGGAACAGCAGAATCCACCTGAAAGTCCACCAGCAAGGAGTCGTCATGGAGCAGCGTATGATTCGGAATCAGATCGATTTATTATCTATGGTGGAACTACAGGGGGCTTCAATAGTGCAACTCATATTGTTGATGGAAAGACATGGGCATATGATGTAAACACTGATACTTGGATGGAGATGGATTTACCACCCGCATCATCTCCATTGTTAATTATATTAATCGTTGCCGTGATTTTAATTGGGTCTGTTTCTGTAATAATAATCATTCTATACAAAAAAAGAACGAAATAATGGATGCTAATTTAGCACCTTCTATTTTAGCTAAATTCATCCCAAACTAAAAATATTTTTTATTTTTATTATTTGAGCGTAATTATTTAATTATATAATAATAAACAATAATTTTAAACGATTTTTTTTTTTTAACATTAAATTTTTCGTCTCTTAGCCAAAAACTATATAGCAATATAACAGTGTACAACATTTCGAACGGTTTGTACGAAAAATAGTTTTTTAAAGAATAATAGTAAATAAATATTTAACAAATATTTAATGCAAATTAAAGTTTAGAGAAAATAGAAAAAGATCGCAATCGAAAAAAATTTTTATTATAATAAGGCCAATAAAATGAGATTAAATAAAAGAATAAAAATCACTCAGAGAATGAAAGAAATAAAAATCTACTTAATTCTTCTTGTTGTAATCTTGTGTTTTAGTTTAAAATTACAAGGAATCCCTGTTCTCTCTAATAAAAGAAATGAAAACGACAACAGGAACATAATAATCCCTTCAGCTCCAAGTGGAGTTGTAACAGTCCAATGGAATCGATTATGGGGCGGGATCAATTATGATTCGGGTGAAGAGATAGCAATAGATTCATCTAACTATGTGTATCTTGCTGGATCCACAACTAGTTTCGGGGCTGAGAATTCTGATATGCTTCTTGTAAAATATGATAGTTCTGGGTTGCAGCAATGGAATCGAACTTGGGGCGGGAATGATCAAGATTGGGGTAGGGGAGTGGCAGTGGACTCATCTAACAATGTATATCTTGCAGGAGAAACGTATAGTTTTGGGGCAGGTTATATTGATATGATTCTAGTAAAATATGACAGTTCAGGGGTACAGCTTTGGAATCGTACATGGGGTGGGAGTAATTCGGATATATGTTTTGAAACGGAAGTAGATTCATTTGACAACGTTTATCTTGCTGGATCATCAACTAGCTTCGGAGCGGGATCTTCTGATATTGTTCTGGTAAAATTTGATAGTTCTGGAGTACAGCAATGGAATCGCACATGGGGCGGGAATAATTATGATTGGAATGAAGGAGTAGCAGTTGACTCATCTGACAATGTGTATCTTGCAGGAGAAACAAATAGTTTCGGCGCGGGAAGTACTGATATGGCTCTGATAAAGTATGACAGCTCTGGAGTACAGCAATGGAATCATACATGGGGCGGCAGTGAGCATGATGCTAGTGAGGGAGTGGCAGTGGACTCGGCTGGCAATGTGTACTTTGGGGGAGCTACATATAGTTTCGGGGTAGGGGATTCTGATATGGCTCTAGTGAAATATGATAGTTCCGGGGTGCAGCAATGGAATCGCACATGGGGTGGAAGCGGATATGAGCTAAATAGAGCAATAGCAGTGGACTCGTTTGACAACGTCTATTTTGCGGGACAAACATCTAGTTTCGGCGCGGGAGAGTCTGATATGGCTCTGGTAAAATATGATAGCTCTGGGGTGCAAAAATGGAGTCGCACATGGGGTGGGAATAGATGGGAAACAACTAGGGGGATGGCAGTAGATTCGGCTGACAATATCTATCTTGTGGGAGAAACCTCTAGTTTTGGCGCGGGAAGTACTGATATGGCTCTAGTGAAATATATTACTAGCAATATTACAATAAATTTTCCTGTCCAATTTAAATCTTTTAATAGTACATCCCCTAGCTTCGATATTTCAACTTTTGATGCTAATTTAGATTCTACTTGGTATACCTTAAATGGTGGAATAGTCAATGTTACCTTTTCCGGATCGAGTGGGGCAATTAATCAAACGGAATGGGATAAACATGGAGATGGCATAGTGTTTATTCGATTTTATATGAACAATACCGCGGGAAAGGAAGAATATGTTGAAGTTGCAATTATTAAAGATACTACTCTCCCTGAAATTACAATAAACAATCCTCTACCAAATGAAACATTTGGATCTGATCCTCCTGATTATAATATTTCAATCATAGAACCTAATTTTGATTCAATGTGGTATAAGATCAATGATAATTTTACCAATTATATTGTACCCTATGATATTTCTGAAGTCTTAGGAAGAGTTGACCAGAATATTTGGGAAAATCTTCATCGAGGAAAGACTAACATAACCTTTTTTGTTCAAGATAAAGCAGGTAACATAGCCAGTGTAAGTGTTGTTGTAATAAAAGAAACTGAACCAACACTAGAATTTCTTCCTATTATTCTCACAATTGTTATTCCATTTATTGGAGCTGCTGTTTATATTATTATTAGAAATCGCAGATTATCAAAAAAAGTTCAAGATGAGATTGATTCGATATGATATTTATAAGGAAAAAGTATAAAAATGAAGATCTTGAATTTAGAGTTATATCAAAAAATGAATCCCTTCCTATAATGTCAGATCCCGATAAAAAAGCAAAAAAAATAAAGTCATATCGGGAAAAAGTATTACAAGGTAAAACTCTTAGAATTTATTGGTATTTTTTAACTCATAATCGTGCAGGAGTAAGAGAAATTCAGAAAGCGTTAAAGATATCATCTCCTGGAACTGTTTCCTATCAAATAAATAAATTAGTTAAAGCAGGTATTATTTCTAAAAATGAAGAAGATGGAAAATACTATGTGAAGGAAGAAGTAAAAAAGGGTATGTTAGGGTTTTACTTTCGCTTAGGATCTTTTATGATACCCCGGTTTTCTTTATATTTAGGAATCAATATTATGGGTTTCGTTGGATATGTGTTTTTTGCGAGTGTCTATGGTGATGTGTTTATTGCCAATCCAGGGAGTATACTTCTATTGTTTTTCTTGATTTTTAGTACAATTGTATTTATTTTTGAGTCCATAAAAATTTTGGAAAGAAAACCTACCAAAGTAAATTAAAATTAATTTTAAGTAAACCTAACTAACTTTAGTTATAAGAAAGTAAATTAAGATGTGAATAGCTTTTACAAAAACCAACTATAGAATTTTCTTAGAAGCTTTTTTTTCTAAAGCATCTTTCAAAATTTTTATTGCACAAAACTCTCCGCACATAGAGCAAACATCATCTTCAAAAGCACCATTTCTATAATGTTTTTCTCGAGATAATTCTGGATCGACAGATTGATTTATCATCTCTTCCCAATCTAAATTTTTACGGGCAATATCCATTTTATAATCCCACTTTGAAGCCTTCTTTCCGTATTTTGCAATGTTTACTGCATGTGCCGCGATTCTAGATGCGATTACTCCCTGCTTAACCTCTTCCTTATCTGGTAATGCTAAATGTTCGGAGGGAGTAACATAACAAAGGTAATCAGCTCCTGCTAAACCAGCCATTACTCCTCCTATTGCACTAACAATGTGATCATATCCTGGTGCAATATCAGTTACTAATGGTCCTAATACGTAGAATGGAGCTCCATCGCATAAAGATTTCATTATTTTGATATTTCTTTCAATTTCATGGGCAGGAATATGCCCTGGGCCTTCCACCATAACCTGAATATCTTTATTCCAAGCTCTTTTAACTAATTTAGAAATCTCCATCAATTCTTGAATTTGAGGATAATCAGTTGAGTCAAATATACAACCAGGTCTCATCCCATCTCCAAGCGAGAGCGTAAAATCGTATTCCTTAGCCATCTCTAAAAGATAGTCATAATTACTGTGAAATGGATTTTCAAGTTCATTTTCAAGAATCCAGGCAGCTAAGAAAGTACCTCCACGAGAAACTACACCCATTGTTCTAGGATGGTCTTTCAGATATTCTACAATTTCTTTGGTAACCCCCACATGAATTGTAAAGAAATCCACTCCTTCTTTTGCTTGTTCTTCTACAACATTAAAAAGATCATCTTCATCAAAATTAATTATTGCCCCTTTTCTTTCAAGAGCTCTTAATGCCGATTGATATATTGGAACAGTTCCGATTGGTACCTTGATTTCATTTAAAATCTGTTTCCTAATTGTAATAACATCTTGTTCAGTAATCCCTGTACTTAAATCCATAACTGTATCTGCTCCGAATTTCACTGCAATTTTTGCTTTTTCAAGTTCTCCATTAATATCACACACTTTTTTACTTGAACCAATATTTGCATTTATTTTTACAAGTAATCCTTCTCCAATTCCTATAGGGTCAGCAACCCGCTGATTAGATTTAGGAATGATAATACGTCCCTTAGCTATCCCTTTACGTATAAAATCTACATCTAAGTTTTCTTTTTTAGAGACTATTTCCATTTCTTTAGTTATTACGTTATTCTTGGCAGATTTCATTAAAGTAGACAATTCTAATTTACCATCTCTTAAATTATAACTAATTAGATACTACTCTATAACAAAGTAATTATGGAAATCTTAAATTCTTTTGTTTAATAAAAAATAATAAAAATGGACTTCAGAAATATTTTTCTGATTTTATCAGTATTTAATAAAAAGGAAAAAAAAAAATGTTTAATTTATTCAGGTATTGAAGTTTTCACACTTCTTCTGGTGCTGTCATACCTAAGATTTTATAAGCTTCTCTGAAATCCAACAATACTTCTGATTTATATTTAATACCATCAACTTTTGATGCCATAAACAGATTCTGCTTAATATTTCGTTGTAAGGCTTCTTTTTCTTTACCACCCATTATTTCACCAATACCATAAGCTAAAATGTTTCCATTTTCTTCTGAACTAACGAAAATAGCGAGATTTTTCTCGATGGTATTATCTGGAGGAACTTCTTTTAAAGCA
Organism: Candidatus Hodarchaeota archaeon; assembly: GCA_048887165.1. Lineage (GTDB taxonomy): Archaea > Asgardarchaeota > Lokiarchaeia > Sigyniarchaeales > SOKP01 > SOKP01. Next base: position 25,163 of record JBHLJZ010000037.1, read on the forward strand.
TCTATAAATGCCTTCGCTACCTTACTTGATTGATCAGCTGGAAACCAAACTCGATTAAGTAGGATAGTAATATTTTTCACCCTTTTTTAAATAATTAAGATTTAGATTTCGATACAAGTCTAAATATCCTAGTTAAAGATTTAAATATTTACTTTCTCGTCAAACTGTCAACTCTTTGTGTAATAAAAATTAGATCAAAAATATGCTTAACCTATGGTAATTAAAAATAGAATTCTTTAATTTTAAAGAAAAAAAAGATTATATAATATTTTATTTATTCTGGAATATCGATACCTGCTACTCCTATAGCTTCTTCGAAAGTCATCCAAACTTCAACTTTATATTCGAGACCTTCTACGTTGATGAATTCATAATAAAATTTAGAAGTTCGATTTAGAGCTTGTTCTAGTTTACCAGCTTTAACATCCCAAACACTCATCAATTTAATTCCTTTTTCGGTTGTCATAACAGGAGCACATCGCTGTTCATAAAGAGATTCATCTGCTGGATACTTATCCCTAATTTTAAGGTAGGTTTTTACAGCATCACCCTGTTTATGGCTGGGATACCACATAGTTCCAATTATATATGGCATATCATTTCCTTCATATTTTAATTACGTTTTAAAAAATTAGATTTCGATGTAAGTCAAAGATATACAAACTCTCATTTAAGTCTTTACTTTTTTGTATAATAGCCTAATTAAAATAAAAAAAAATAAGATTAATTAAATTATTAAACTTCTGGTGCCGTCATACCTAAGATTTTGTAAGCCTCTGTAAAATCTTGTATTATTTCAGTTTTGTATTTAAATCCATCAATCCCTGCTGCCATGAATAGGTTTTGCTTTGTCGCAAGTTCCAAAGCTTCTTTTTCTTTTCCATTCATTATTTCACTTAAACTAATGGCTAGAATCATCCCATTTTCATCCGAAGTAATACCAATACCTAGGTTCTTATCTATTGATCTATCTGGGGGATTATCTTTCATCCAATCCATAAATCTCTTTGCTATTTTATTTGCCTGGTCTGGAGGAAACCAATTTCTCATATAAAGGATAGTCAAACCATCCACCATTTATCTTTTAAAAAATTAGATTTCAGTGTAAGTATATATGTAATTTTATTATTTAAAAAATTAACAATTTTGTCTATTCATTTAAAATTAAAATTTAAACTTAAACTTTAAAATCCTATTCTTAGCTGCTTAAGGAGCTCGATTAATGATTCAGTCAATTTATAAGTCTTTAAATCATCAAAGTTGACAAACTTAGCTTCTAAAACATCTGTGTCAGGTATTGGTTGCTGATATGGATCTCCTTCAATTTGTTCTACAAAATAATTAATTAGAACATAATGGTATTCAATTTTTCCTTTAGTATCATACATGATTTTATCAATAATACCTGCCAATTTTATTACTCTCACCTTGAAACCAGTTTCTTCAAATCCTTCTCTTTCAGCAGCATCTATAACTTTTTCACCGAGATCCACATGTCCTCCAGGAATAGACCAATAACCAGCATCTGGGTTAAATTTCCGTTTTACTAATAATAATGTTTGATTTCGAATAAGGAGAATTCCTACACCTACTAATGGAACAATAGGATATTGTCTAAGATCATAAGGATTTAATTCTTTTTTTTCAACCATATTTCTAATTTTTATATCAACACTATTAAATTGAATAATTCTAAATTGAATAAGAATTTAGGGATTAATAGAGATTGATTCAATATCTATCAATGAAACAGATCAAAGTAGATATATTCAATAGAAAATACCCATTTTATTTTATTTATTTCAAATTTCGGGGAGCGAAAATCTGCTCCAACATGGTAATATTCTCTATAAATAGATTTTATAGACATTTTAAACAATAATTAATCTTAATTCTTTTTTTGTTCTTCAATATTAATTTTGGGTTTGAGCTAGTTAAATATAAATACTCTATTCAACCTTATTTAATAAATTCAATACCAATTTGGGTTTATTCAAAAAAAAGGCGAAAATTTAATGAAAAAATTATATACAAACAAAATTAAATGCTTATCCTTAGCATTCTTTATTTTAGCAAGTTTATCTTTTCCTATACTAATTAGTTTTCTAAATTTCAGCACCTATAACTTTAGTTCTATAAATAACTCTGCTGATTTATTCGTCCATTCGTTAAATGGGAAAGAATATCTGGCGAAATATATCACCACAGAGGATATTGAAGAGATGAAAAATGGAATAGATTCAAACCCTGAAAGTGCTAAATCTAATCATAATCATATTATTAATGGACATGGTACAGGATATGCACCACCTTCTCCAGAGGATCTAGAATCTCTTATTGGAAAGGTATCGCTTTTAGATGTAGTTCCGAAATATAACCAGAAGTATAGAGCCGCTGCAGACATTTCCACAGAGATTTATTTCCCAACAGTCGGTGATCAAGGCTCGCAAGGTTCCTGTTCGGCTTGGGCAAATGTATATTATGCATATGGATATTTAGAAGCTAAAGATTATGGATGGGATGCTAGTTCTGGAAATCCAGATTATCAACTAAGCCCTGCTTGGGCTTATAATATAATAGCAGCATATGATTATGGCTCTATCCCTTATGAGGTTGCCCAGGTTATAGTAGATTGGGGTGTACCAACACTCAGTGCGATGCCTTATAATGATATGGATGTAGACAGTTGGGGAGATGAAATTGCATGGCGCGAAGCTCCTTATCATAGCCCACTTGATTATACTTTAATCACATATACTGGTAATGCTACAATTGATTTAATTAAGAGTTTAATCGATTCTGGAATACCAGTAACTATCGGTATTGATGCTGATCAATTTTATAGCGGATTAGATCAAGGAACTATGGATTTTGTCTTATCTTCTAGTGAATATGATCCTTCTGGAGGATTGAACCATGCTCAATGTTTCGTAGGGTATGACGATGCAATAACAGAAGGAAGTGATATTGGTGCATTCAGGGTAGTAAATTCATGGGGAGCAAGTTGGATGGATGGAGGATATTATTGGTTAACATATGATGCGTTTAATGAATTTGGAGATGATCCCTATCAAGTTATTATGTATATTACTGATCAAATTGATTATAATCCAAGTTTAATCGCTACATGGGAATTTAGTCCCGCTCCTACACGAATGGGAGATATAGTGACACTTGGAGTGGGTCCCTATGGTAGTCCTCTTGATTCATTAACCCCTCATTATGATTATGATTCGAATAATGTTTTTCCCGACTTTATGGCTTTGGATATTTCACAATTTCTTCCTTACTATAATGCAAACAATGATGAATTCTTCTTTTTAGAGATTGGGTCTTCTATAAGTAGTGGTACTATTTCTTCATTTCTCATAGAACGCTATTCGGCTGGGATTCTAGTTGAAACGACATATGAATCTATAGATGTGCCTCAGTCTACGCCTGGGCATGTAATAAATACGTTTATGGATTTTAACCATGAAATCAGTGTAAGTTTAGAGGTCCCCGAGGATCCTGAAATTTTTGAAACATATCTGATAAATGCAACAGTTCAGAATTTTGGTATTAACGATGAGTCGGATGTTGAATTATATCTCTATTTAGATGGGGGCATGGTTAATTATAGTTATTACTCTACTTTATCTGCAGGATCATCGGAAACCATTGATTACCTATGGACACCTATGGTTTATGACACATTTAATTTTACAGTGTTTTCTCCTCCTGTAGTGGGTGAATATTCCGAAGAGAATAATTTCAAGTATTTTTTGCTTACCATTAAATTCTTACAGAATTATACCATGACTGTAGGGCATCCATATACATGGATAGATGCATCTGGTGGTACTGAATTGATATTATATGATGATGATTATGCAGCGATCCCATTACCTTTTGATTTTGATTTCTATGATCAAACCTTTAATACAATATATTTATGTTCTAACGGTTATCTTAGTTTCTATGATAGTTCTCCTTATCAATATTATAACTATCCCTTTCCATCTGGAGATCCTTCACATTATTATATGATCGCACCATTCTGGGATGATATTTATCCTTCATATGGTGGGCATATCTATGTTGAATCGTTTGGTACCTATTGGGTGGCTGAATGGCAAGATATTTGGCATATTGACTCAAATTTACTTGGATCATTCCAAGTTGTTTTATACGAGAATGGAGATATTATTTATAACTATGATTACATCAGTTATGTAGCGGGTGGGTATACATGTGGATTAAATCTCGGAGTAGATACAAGCTATTATAATTCTTATCAAGGATTAACTGCTTCAACCAATGATTTATCTATTCTTTTTAACTTAGAACCGATAGAACATGATCTAAAAGTCATATTAAATACACCACCTGATCCGCAATTAGACACTAGTTATTTAATAACCGCAATGGTACAAAATTACGGAGAGCATGATGAATCAGATGTTTACCTTTATTTATACTATGATGAAGTGCAAGTAAATTCAACTTATATTCCAATTTTAACAATAGGTGAGAGTAAAGCAATTACTTACAACTGGACACCTACAATTTATAGAACATACAACTTTACCGCCTATGCACCTCCTGTAATAAATGAGACATATGTTTCTAATAATCTTGTAGTAAGATTAATTCCAATCCACGAGATTAAACTATTTGATGGGCTATTTATTGATCATACATTCAACGAGATAGGATATGGAAGTGGCTCAACAAGGGTGTCATATAGTCAAATCACAGGGTCTTTATTCTATGTAGGGTGGCAAGGAAGCGCAGGTGGAATGTCAATTGAAGGATACTGGGACGTCGATGCCCAAACAAGGTTAATACAAAATTCGAGTGGTTCTGGTTTCGGTAATAATGTTCATACACCATTCTGGATATATTCTGAAGCTACAATTGGAGATATTATACCAATTGCGGTAGACGGAGAGGGTGATCACAATTTTAATATAACGGGAGATTTTCTTTATGATCTACCTGGATTTGGTTTAGTTGACGTATGGCAACTTGAAGACCTAACTCAACCGGGAGGACTTGCATGGTATGAAAAAAGCACTGGAATACTTCTATACGGGAACTTTTATTACTTTGGTGGTTTTGGTAATTATATTTTTGATTTTCTGGATACTAATGCTTTGTTTGAATATATTGTTTTTGATCATGATATAAAAGTATTCCTAGACACGCCTTTATCAATCAAAGTTAATAACTCTTATATTATTAATGCAACAGTCAAAAATATCGGCCTAAATAATGAATCAAATGTGCAATTACTCCTATATCTTGATGAGATACTCATAGACTCAATAACAATTCCTACTCTTACTGTTGGAATGAATCAAACAATTCAGTATGTATGGACTCCAACGGAATATCGGGCATATAATTTTACCGCTTACTCTCCTCCCGTACCGCTTGAATCATATCTAGATAATAACAGAAAGACAACTCTTGCATATGTAATTGATACTGAATTATTCGAAGGATTATATGTGAAATTTATTTACTCTGCTAGCGGTTCCTCTTTTAATGCAAACATTACATATACTCACTACACTAGTAGATTATTTTATGAGACTTTTAATGTAGAATATATGGGAACTACTTTATCCATGTCATATTTTGTTGATGCTTTAACTAGAGAAGTATCAGGAGGATCTCCTTTTGGCGATGGTACTCATACGATTGCGTGGATATTTACAAATACATCCCTTTACGATATTGTGCCAATAGCTGTTGATGGTGAATTGGATCATGATTTTTATGTAGCAAGAGAATTAGTTTATAATCTTCCTGGGTTTGGTTTAGTTGGAATATGGGAACTTGAAGATCTAACTCAACCAGGAGGGCTTGCATGGTATGAGAAGAGTACAGGAATTCTTTTAACTGCTACATTCTTATATTCTGGAGGATATGAAAATTATACAATATCTTTTGTTGACACAAATGCTAACATACATATTCTTGGAGAGATTCCAGGAGATTTTGTATTGTCATCAAATGCAGGAGAGCCTGATCCTGATGGCAACTTTGATCTAATATGGACAGTGTCTTCTGCAGCAAATAATTACTCGGTATATCGTTATTCTAGTTTTATTACAGATATTAATGGCAGTCTAACCTTAATAGCAGATGAAATTACTGATTTAAATTTAGGATTAATTGAATATGAAAATGGTGTTTATTACTTTAT
>JBHLJZ010000038.1:0-30445 GCA_048887165.1 Candidatus Hodarchaeota archaeon
GACTCCCTGAAGTTGGAGGTGTTTGTATGCAGATGGAAGATGAATTAGCTTCGATTAATTCTGTAATTGGAGCATCGTTGGCAGGAGCAAAAGCAATGACAGCCACTTCAGGACCTGGATTGTCTTTAATGGTTGAAACGATATCAATGGCAGCAAATTTAGAAGTACCTTTTGTTTTTTGTGATGTTCAACGAGCTGGTCCAGGAAGTGCTGGACCTGTAACTGAACCACACCATAATGATATAGGATTAATCCGTTTCTCTGGACATGGAGAGTTTCAAGTTATTGCACTTGCACCTATGAATTGCCAAGAACTATTTGATTTGACGATTACTGCCTTCAATTTAGCAGAGATATATCGCTGTCCAGTATTTATTCTGTCTGACGCATATTTAGGTCATATACATGAAATAGTAAATATACCCCCAAAAGAAGAAATTTTGAAAAAAGTTGTTAAAAGAGAGTTACCAGAAGATTTCATTAAGAAGTTTTCTTATAAAGATGATATAAGCGGAGAGTATATTATTCCAAAACCCCCTGTTATAGGTACTGATTATTGCCCAGGATTATTTTTACATATGGCCCATAATTATGAGGGATTACCATCACCTAAACTAACACAATTTATGGAAGTATTAGTAGAAAAAATCAATAGCAATAAAGATAAAATTTGTATTACTGAAAAGTATAAGCTTGAAGATGCTGATATAGTAGTTGTTAGTTACGGTTTACCTGTAAGAGCATGTTATCGTGCTGTTGATCTTGCCCGAGGAGAAGGTATCAAAGTAGGAATTTTAAGACTTATAACTGTGTGGCCATTTCCTGATGAAACTGTAAAAGAAGCACTAAAGGAGGTCAAAGCTGTTATTGTTCCTGAATTAAACTATACTGGCGTTATAGCTGAACAGGTTGAAAGAGTTTCAAAACTAGGGATGCCAATTATTAAAATACCAAAGGTAGGCGAGTTTCATCACCCTGATGAGATATTAAATGTAATTAGAGAGGTGGCAAAATAATGTCAGATATTGGGAGAATGGTTCCAAATGAGAAACCCGAGCATCCTTATGTCATGGTTTCATATGCAGGGAGTGTTTTTGGTAATTTTGCTACTAGATTTTGTTCCGGTTGTGGATACGGTATTATTGGTCAAATATTTACACGGATTTTTGAAGATGAAGGATTAGATCCTCATTTATTTCCTACAATTATAGGAATTGGGTGTTATAGCCAAATTTTATTGAATGTACATGCTAAATCACAAAAAGTATTATCACTTCATGGTCGAGCTCCACCAGTTGCGACTGGAATAAAATTAGCAAACCCTAAAATGAAGCCGATAATCTTTTCTGGTGATGGTGATTGTCTTGGCATAGGAGGAAATCATTTTATCCACCTTTGTCGAAGAAATTTAGATTGCCTTGTATTTATTTTTAATAACAGTATTTATGCTATGACAGGAGGACAGGGAGCTCCAACTACTCTCTATGGTGCAAGTAGTACAACCACTCCTTTTAAAATGTTTGAAAATAGAATTGATGGTGTAGAACTAGCTTTAGTCTCAGGAGCAACTTATGTGGCAAGAACAACAGTAGCTCATCCTCGTACTTACATAAAATATTTCAAAAAAGCATTAAAACATAAGGGAACTTCTGTAATTGAAGTAATCACACCCTGTGTTACATATTTCGGAAGGAAAAATCTAGACAGTCTTGGTGCTGAGAATCTTGGAGTAGAAGGAGTCAAAATGGATCAGGGATTAAAGATGCTAGATTGGATAAAAAGAAATACTGTTAGAATAAACCAAGCGAAATTTATGACGGAAGAAGAATTATTCAATAAGTATGTAATTGGTGAATTCCGATATGATCCAAATAAGCCAGAATATTCAGAACAATATGCTAAAATACAAAAGATGGCAATGGGGGTAAAATAAAGCTTGTCACGTTATGAAATTAGAATAGCGGGGTATGGTGGTCAAGGAGTGATCAGTCTTAGCAAAATGATAATTACTGCTAGTTCTTTGTATGAGAATTTAGCCGCTACTCAAACAGAGGCATATTCGGCTGCTGCACGTGGAGGCAAATGTTGGGCGGAAGTTGTTGTTGAGTTAGATAAAAATGTAGATTTAATTGATTATCCCAAAGCCTTACAACCATATGATTTTTTGATAATATTATCTGAAGAAGCTGCCAGTGATGTTAAACCTGATTTTGTAAAAGAAAATGGAACCGGTTTTCTAATATGGGATACATCAACCATTAGTAAGTTTAGAGCTGTAAAAAGAATAAAAAAAGCGTTAGGAATCCCGATTCAAAAATTAGCAGTTGAAAGATTCGGAAATATCGTATTTGGTAATACAATACTATTTGGAATATTTACAGTTGTTTCAGAGATATTTTCTGAAGAATCTGCAATTGAAACAGTTAAAAATTTTGTCCCAAGTTCGACACTTGATAAAAATCTTGAAGCATTTGAACTCGGTAAGAAAGAGGGCTTGGAATTTCTGAAAAAGTTAGAAAAAGGTGATAATTGAGATGTTTATCCAAAAAGTTGAAAAAGGATGGCAAGAGCTATATGAAGAAGTCATTCAAGCTGGAAAATGTGTTTATTGTGGAGCTTGTGGGGCTTTTTGTGCTAATATAAAGTTCGATAGAGAAAAAGAAGTTCCAATTGAAGATGGATCTTGCAAAGATGTGAATACATGTCGAGATGGATATGGGCTTTGCTATAATCTTTGTCCTAAAACCGAAACGGATCTAATTCCAATATCTTTGTTAGATAAATGGGTGTTTGGTATAAAAAGTGAAAGAATTTTAGGTCATTATATTGACATAAAGTCTATAAAATTATCTGAGCAAATGTCTGGGAAATTGCCTTCAAATGCAGGTCCTTTAACCGCTTTATTATATGTTGCCATGGAAAATGGTTTAATTGACGCTTCAATCATTACTGATAAAGATGACAATTTTAAACCATTTCCTATAATTGCTGAAAAACAAAGGGACCTTTTAAAAGGGAGTGGTTATAAGCCAAGTCAAAGTCCAACAATTTCACTTGTAGGTGAAGCAATTAATAAAGAGCATACTGATATAGCTGTTGTTGGAACACCGTGTCAAATTCAAGCTTTAAGAAAACTCCAGACTCATCCCATTTTTGATTTTGAGGCTTTTGATTTAGTATCTTTAGCAATAGGAACTTTTTGTACTGGTACTTTTTATAATAAAATTTTAAGTGAAATTTATAGTGAGTTTGAAATTGAAGAAGATAAAATTGATCAAATTGATACTAATAAAAACAATTTCACTCTGAAAATAAGATCTAATTCCTCAGTGAAAGAAATTCCTTTAAATTATTTATATGATAAAGCAATCAGAAATGCTTGTTTCTCATGTTCGGATTATACAGCATCTTTTGCAGATATTTCAGTTGGAAATTTTGGGAGTGAGGATGGATGGGATACGATAATTATAAGAACTGAGAGAGGAAAACAAATATTTGACTTAGCAATTGAACAAGGCATAATTGAAGCTAAATCCCTTGAAAAAGATAATGAAGAACTCATTTTAGATATTACAAGGTTTAAAACCGATATAGTTAAAATAGAATCTATCATTGAACATTCACCGAAAATCAAGAGCTTTATCGTAAGAAACCAGAGAATCGCAAAAGCTTATAAATCAGGTATGTTTGTCATTTTATGGCTTCTAGATACTGATTTCTTACCGATGTCAATTTCTAAAGTTGAGGGAAACAAAATTGAAATAACAGTTGAAAAAGTTGGAGAAGGAACTTCTAAATTATTTAACTTACTACAAGGAGATACTATTGGAATTAGAGGACCATATGGTAATACATGGAATTATGAAGATGCTCAAAATATCCTTATTGTTGGAGGTGGAATGGGCATCGCAGCATTAACATCCTTAATAGAACCATTAAAGATGAATAAAAAAAATGTGTTTGTAGCTATTGGTGCTAAGGATGAAAAATCTTTAATCTTTGCAGATAGATTAATAGATCTTATCCCTAATACACTTTGTACAACTGACGATGGTTCTGTTGGTAAAAAATGTTTTGTCACAGATACCATTGAAGATATCATCAAAAAAGAAAAAATTGACTTAATTTTAACATGCGGGCCTGAAATTATGATGAAACGAGTTCTTGAGATAGCAGAGTCTAAAAAAATTGAAATTCAAGCAAGTTTAGAGAGAAAAATGAAGTGTGGTGTAGGATTATGTGGGTCATGTTGCATCGGAGAGAAAAATAACATAACAGTTTGTAAAGAAGGACCAATATTTAGTTCATCCCAATTGAAATCTTTTCCTCAATTCGGAAAGTATTCAAAAGAGTAAAGATATAGTCATTTTTATTTCCTTTTTTATATTTTTATAAATCTTTTTCTTACCAAGTTTTATTCCCAAGTTTTTAATTATTAATTAATTTTTTTCTAATAGCTTGGAAAACTATAATTTAAAAAAAGGAATTATTTTTGGATGTATTGCTGTTTTTACAATAGGTTTACAACCAGTGATTTCTAATGCTCGACCAAGTATAATTGATCCGTATTTGTTTGGAGCAATAACAGCTTTAATTGAAGCAGCATTATTTTTGCCTATATTTTTATTAGAAAGACGTAAATTAAAGAGAGAGATGGAGAATTCACGTGATTTAGAGAAAAGAAATTCATCCTTAATTTATGGATGGAAGAAAAAAACCAATTTAAAAGTATTATTAATAATAGGATTATCTTTTAGTCTTGTACCCATATTACTTTATATTGGATATGAGTTCGCTGGCGCCATTAATAGTTCTTTGAGTTTAAAATCAGAAATAATCTTTGCTTTAATTTTTGGGTTTTTTGTACTTAATGAGAAAGTGACAAAAATCCAAATAATTTTCTGCATCTTTTTATTTTTTGGACTAATTCTGGCTGTTACTAATGGCTCTTTTAATTTAATTGAAATGAATATTGGTACCTTGACAATTCTTATCAGTGTTGGACTGTTTACGTTTGTACATACTCTTACTAAAATAAGGTTTGAAAAAAATCAATTATTTCCTTCTCAAATAGTATTTATTAGAAATTTATTCTCAGGAATTCTGTTAACTTCAATCTACTTTGTTATTTTTCCACTTGAGAATGCTAGAATCATATTTAATCCAAATTATTTTATCTTTTTCTTTCTTATGGGAATAGATTATGGTGCAAGCCTTTATTTGTGGTATAAAACATTAACATACATCCAAATCGGAAAAGCTAGTATTATAAACTCTTTAACTCCAATAGTCTCCACATTTTTTTCTTTTCTAATACTAGGGGAAGTATTTACAATTTTTCATCTAATTGGCACAATAATCATTATCTTTTCTATTTTTATGATTGTAAGGGAAAAAAAGAGTGAAATAAATATCTGATTGGCATATTTTAGAGTTAATCAAATACCTTTAAAGGATACTCTCCATATTTTTTAGCAGCTTCAAGCATCCATTTTAAACGTTCAACTGACATACTTGGATGAAAATTCGCGGGAGATAACATAAATCCTCCACCATGTCCAAGCGCACTAATCGCATCTTTTACAGCCTTCTCGACTTCATCTTTTGAAGCCTTAACTAAAATATGTCTTGTGTCAATATTTCCTGATAAACATAGTTTATCTCCAACCTTCTTTTTTACATAGTGAGGATCGACAAATGGAGGTTCAAGACATTGAAGACCGTCAAAACCAGATTCCACAATAAAATTTAAAAGAGTTGTTACGTCTCCATCTGTATGAAGCATGTATTTTCCACCCCAATCATGTATTTCATTAGAAACTTCTTGAAAACATGGAAGTAAATATTTATCAAAATATTTAGGATTTATCATAGGGCCTCCTTTATGCGCAATATCTCCACCCTCAAGAAAGATTTTGGCTCCAGAATCATGGTATGCCTTAAAAACAGTTAAAGTATAATCGGTACAAAATCGAAAACGCTCCTCGATTAATTTAGGATCATTTTTCAAAGCTCTCGCAAAATAAGCCATTCCCATACCCTGCCAAACAGGAGGAAAAACTGAAGTTAATGCATTTTGAGCAAAGATACAAATATCATCAGTAATGTCACGACACTTTCTTAGAACTCCTTTATAAAATTTTTTTGCCTTTCTGTACTCTTCTTTTAAATCTGGTTTAGGGTAAGCTTCCCAATCTTCTCGATTTTTAATGTATCCACCATAATAATCTGGGTATGGATTTCCATCTATGTTTCTAATCTTATGTCTTTTCCCAAATATATCTGTCATTTCTTCTTGGTTTTCAAGAATAAAAGGTATATACTGCACACCAACTCCATCAAATCCTAACACGTGTCCCGCTCTTACTGCTTTCGCAAAAACGCCTATTTCAATATCATTGAGGATTGAATTTATCTTATCAACCCAACTATCTGGATATTCTTTTTCCATATCATTAAATATATCAAATGCAGTTCTATCTGGCTTTCCTAAGATTTGATCAGCAACATTTCCATCAATATTAATTGTATGAGTGGGGATGCGATCGGGCACTTCGAGATTTAATGCTGTCCAAATTCGTTCGAATGAATTCATAATTATTAATTTAATAATTAAAGATTTAATAGTTTTATTCCTTCTTGATGAAATAGCTTTTATCAACTGGCTTTTGTAAAAGTTTTTAATTTTTATATTATTTTAATAAATATCTTGAGTAATAATTATAGGAAAGGCTTACTTTTTGGTATATTGGGGAACATTTTCGTTGGCTTTCAACCAATAGTGGCTAACGCCAGACCTGAAGTTTTGGATGCCTTCATATTCGCTGCTATGACCTGTATTGTGGAAGCTATAATATTCGCACCACTTATTCTTATTGAAATAAAATTTCATAAGTCTAAAAATAAGAAAGACAATATCATAGCCCAAACTGAATCTTCTGTATTACGGAATTGGAGAAAAAATTTGAAAATATTAATATTTATAGGATTTATATTCGGATTAAATCAATTGCTTTTTTTTATAGGCTATAGATTAGCAGGAGCTATAAATGGATCCCTGACACAGAAAACCACGGTGTTTTTTGGGATAATATTTGGCTATTTAATACTAAAAGAAAAAGTAACTAAACTTCAAATTGTTTTTTCAATGATACTCTTTTTGGGATTATTTATAGCTATTACTCAGTTCTCTTTTGACTTAAACAATTTAAATTTTGATATTATTTTAGGTGTATTAGTACTCCTTATTATAACCTGTCTATGGATGTTTGGACACACAATAACTAAACCCATTTTTAATAGAAAGGAAGTTTCACCAACACAAATGGTGTTCATACGAAACTTCCTCAGCGGAATAATGTTGTTTTCTACTTATTTCATTTTTTATCCAATTGAAAATTTGGTTCTTTTTTTCGATCCTATAAATCAATTCTACTTTATAACGATGGGAGCAGTATATGCGACAGGTTTATTTTGTTGGTATAAAACTTTATCATACTTAGATGTTTCAAAAGCAACAATTATATTCTCGCCAACACCTATAGTTACGGCAATTTTTTCTTTGATAATCTTAGGAGAGATTTTTACGATTTTTCATTTTATAGGGACAACACTAGTCATTTTTTCTATTATAATGATTGTAAAACAAAAAGAAAGCTAATTTTAATTTATTTATTTGGATTTCATTCAAATAAAATGCTTGCTATTGTTATATTATTTGATATTCTAAAAACAGTAATTAAGTTGAATTAAATTATGAAATATACTTCGATTTTTGATGTAATTGGGCATATAATGGTTGGTCCAAGTTCAAGCCATACCGCAGGAGCATGTCAAATTGCATACGTTGCCCAGTTATTATTTGGAAAAAAACCTAAAAAGATAAAGATTGGGCTTCATGGTTCATTTGCAGAAACATATAAAGGTCACGGTACAGATATCGCAATTTTAGGAGGATTACTTGGATTTACACCTGAAGATGATATGATCAAAAAAGCATTTGGAATTGCTGAAAGAGAAGGGCTTGATTATTTATTTGAACTTGTGGATTTAGGAGTGGATTACCATCCCAATTCAGTTAGCATAGAGATGATTGATGGATCAGAAAAAATGACAGTAATAGGCTCTTCAATTGGAGGTGGAAATATTATAATCAAAGAGGTTGATGGATTAGAAGCAGGTTTTGGGGGAGAACCGAATACATTAGTAATTTTGAACCATGATAAAATTGGAGCACTAGTAAATATAGCAAATACGCTTCAAAAATTTAAATTAAATATAGGATCTATGAAAATATCCAGAAATTTGAAAAAAAAGATAGCTTTAACGTGGCTTGAAGCAGACACAGCGATACCAGAAGATTTAATTGATGCATTAAAAAAATATCCAGAAATAATATGGGTGAGGGTTATCAATGTTTGAATCAATTTCAAATCTACTCAGTGAATCTGAAACAAAAGGAATTCCATTACATGAATTAATAATGAACGATGAAATGGAATTTCAAAATATTCCTAAACAGACTATCATTGAAAAACTTAATAAATCTTTAACTATAATGAAACAATCTCTTGAGAAAGCACTTATAAGTGATATTGAATTGCCTATTAAAGAAGCAAGCCATCAGGCAAAAAGAATGCTTTCACCAGGAATTTTCTGTGGAAATAATTTAAAAGAAGCTGTGGGTTGGGCTATGGCTATCGGTGAATATAATAGTGGTATGGGCTTAATAGTTGCTTGTCCTACAGCAGGCTCCTCTGGAACCCTACCTGCTGTTCTTTTTAAAGCTAAAGAGATCCTTAATAAATCAGATGATGATGTATTAAATGCTTTAATCGTTGCTGCAGCAATAGGAGCAATCATTGGAAATAAGGCAATGCTATCGGGAAGCGAAGGAGGTTGTCAAGCTGAAATTGGAGTTGCGTCAGCAATGGCGGCGGCGGCAATAACTTATATGGCTGGGGGAACTCATGTTCAGATAGACAATGCGATTGCATTAACATTAAAAAATCTATTAGGGCTTGTTTGTGATCCTGTTGCCGGATTAGTGATATCTCCTTGTATTAAACGAAATGCTATAGGCGTTGTCAATGCTTTCTTATCCGCAGAAATGGCATTATCGGGAGTTGCTTCTATTATCCCCGCAGATGAAGTGGTGGATGCCATGATGAAAGTTGGCCGCAAATTGCCATATGAATTAAAAGAGACGGGAAAAGGTGGAATAGCGGCTACTAAAACGGGAAAAAAAATAAGAAAGAGCCTTTTTTCCGATACAATATATTAATCATGAACTATTTTTTTTAATTGAAATTTTAGTCTAATTAAAAAAATGGGACTACAGATCATTTATTAATATATATTAATATATAATACTCTTCTTTTTGGTGAATAATCATTAATTCACTAAATCATTTAATTATAGCAACATTTAAATATTGATTTTCATAGATGAATATATATCTTCATATATAAGTATATCCAGAAAAAATTTTATTAACATAAAAAATTTGATTTATTTGATTTAAAATGAGTAATAATGTAGTTATTTCTGTAAAAAATTTGAAAAAATTTTTTGGCGAAGTTAAAGCAGTTAATGGAATTGATTTCAATGTCTATTCAGGAGAAGTTTTTGGGCTTCTTGGTCCTAACGGAGCAGGAAAAACTACTACAATTAAACTTCTTTTAGGTCTATTAGAACCAAATGAAGGTGAAATGGAAGTTTTTGGATTAAATCCTGAGCGTGATGAAGTTCAGATTAAAAGGCGCGTTGGATACGTATCAGAAGAACCTCTAATTTTTAAGTCGCTAACTCCAAAAGATTTATTTAATTTCATTGCATCAATTAGAAGATTAGATGAAGAAGAAACCGCAGAAAAGGCTCGCGAATATTTAGAGAGTCTTGAGGCTCTTGAATACTACGAGCAACTGATTGCTACGCTTTCTCATGGAAACAAGCAAAAGGTGCAAGTCATCGCTGCGATTCTACATGATCCTGATTTACTTATTCTCGATGAACCGTTAGCAGGTTTAGATGCTAAATCAGTTAAGGTTGTAAAAGAAATATTGGAACTTCATACGCAACATGGAGGTGCTGTGCTTTTCTCAACTCACATAATGGAAGTAGCTCAAGAATTATGCGATAGAATAGGAATCCTTAATAAAGGTAAACTGGTTGGAATTGGAACAATTGAGGAATTACGGCAACAAGCCAATAAAATAACGGGAGAAAGTCTGGAAAATGTATTCTTACGTCTTACTGAACAGGATACTTCAGTTGATGAAATAGTTCAAAAATTGAGGATGTCATATAAAAAGAAACTCAAGGGAGAAATGAATTAGAATGGAAGATGAGAAATTAAAATTTTATTCTCTAGCAAAATACCCTAATTATGAAGTTTTAATGGATTCTCAGTTACAATCATCAGGAGCAAATCAAGCTCGATTATTGGAAAAATATGCGCGAAATAAGAATTATATTAGATCACAATATTATATGGTTAAATTTGTATTCGCATTTTTATTTGTTTTCTTACCTTTTATTTCTTTAATTGCCTATTTTGATATTGCCGGGGACAATAGTTTTTTTCTAAATCCTGTCGAGACTATCATATTTACTTTCAGTTTCACATTTGGTATGCTTTTTATCAATAGTATAATGTATGTTTTTCTTTTGGGGATGTTTAATGTAAGTTCTTTTATGACGGGAAGTGCTTTTAGGTGGTTACAGACTCTACCATTATCAAAAAAAAATCTAAAAAAACTTGGATATATAACTTTGTTTAAAACCCTTGATATTCCTTTGATAGCAATGATATTATCCTTCCCGATTATAATGCTAATTATGACTAGAGATGTTTTTGTGTTTATAGCATGCCTTGGACCTTCCATAATAAATGTAATATTCAGTTTTAGTTTACTCATAATCATATCCGAGAAAATCAGTCATGTTTTCTACGAATCTTCGGGAAGATCAAAAAAGAAGCATTTTTTAAGAATTTTAATTATGATCGCATTCTTTGCTTTAGCGTTTGGAACTTCATTCCTAATTCAGTTTTCATTCTATGTTCTTGAAGATATTGTTAGTGTTTTTCCTGTTGGTGAGTCTGCATTGATTTTAAATTTATTATTAAGTTTAATTCCATACCCATTAGCACCAGGTTATCTTGTCTCTATAGCAGTAACTCCTGGAGCAATACCATTCCAACTGGTTATCACATCGATTATTGGTATAGCTTTCTTTGCTTTGATTTCTTTTGGATTATATAAAGTAGCAGTCAAACGCTTGAAAATCGCAGTTTCCTCTGAATTTGAGATTTCAAAAGAGAAGAAGGTGAAAAAGGTAGTTAAGATGGAGGAAATTAATGTGGAGATTAAATCAAGATCAAAAATTTCTTCATATATTCATAAGGATTTAGTTTCTTCTACTCGAGATATTCAAACTTTTATGTTTTTAATAATGCCTATAATTTATCCAATTATTATGATATTTTCATTACAAGGTCCAATAATCGATGAAGTAAGTTCTCCTATTAGCATAATGGTATTATGGAGTGTGATTTTAGGAGCAGCAATGTTTCTACCGATAATTTTAGTGATTGGTTTTTTAAACATTGAAGAATCAGGAAGCAGTATCGTTGCTTCATTACCAATTCTTCCACGAGATCAAGCTAAAGCAAAAATTATTTTAATGCTTATAATTCATTCAATTTCTCTTAGTGGTATGGCTATTGTGCTCACTTTATTGACAAGATCATTAGATGTACTATTTATTTTCCTTGCAACGTTTCCAATTTCAATAGGCCTCTTACTTTTCTTATTTGAAATGAAAGTTCGTTTATTTGGCCGGATGAAATACAAATATATAATTGAAGAACTTAATAAAGAAAATAAAATCATTAAATGGATTGCAATTCTCTTATCTGAATTTGCGATATATTTTACAATTTTAATAATTGGATTCAATATTTTCTATACATTTGGTTTATCTTGGACTATTGTAACTCTTGCATTAATCGGATTAATTCAGTTAGGAATCCTTATATTTATATTCATTAGAATGTTTCCAAAAGAACAAAAAATCCGTTATTATGTTACAGGCGGATTTTTACGGAAATTTCCTATCATCGGAGTTTTTATTCTTAGTATTTTATATATCTTGTTTCAATTTATCGCTATGTTTTCCGAAATTTTATTCTTGCCATTAATTGTACGTATGAATTATACTCAAATACTATTTTTCGACTTTACTCTTCAATTCGGTTTTTTGACGCTTTTATTATTAGTTATTATACCGAAAGGCTTAAAACTTCCAAGAATGAATGAATCTTTTAAGCATTATTTACATGGAATTCAACTAAGTCCTGTAAAGCCTGTCCTTAGAAATGTTTTACTAGGTATAAGCAGTTTTTTGATTTTTGGTGCAATAACTTTCTTTGGTTCTAATCTACTTGGAACCTATGTTTTTAATCCCTCTATTTTATTTGGTAACCCCGATCCTACTACTTTTCTTGGATTAGGATGGTTTCTTTTCATCTTTATGCTCATACCAGGAATATGGGAAGAAGTTGCATTTCGAGGAGTAGCGATGCCAATGTTGCTAAATAAATATAAGCTAACTTTTGCTACTATAATAAATGGAGTAATTTTTGGCTTCATTCATTCTTTTAATGTTATTACTTTGCTTATATTAGGAATAAATCCTTTTGCTGTGCTCTTTCAAGTAGTTTATGCTGCATTTTTGGGATTTGCCTTTGCATATATGTTTATAAAATCTAAAAGTCTCATACCAGGTATAATCTTTCATTATTTGGTTGACTCTGTTGGTCGAATAATTTATGCTAATACAATATTTGAAGAATCAATTTCGGTTGTAATTTACACGATACTCTTTTTTGGAGTTATTCCATCAATTCTAATCATATGGCTAGTAAATGCATTATATAAAGAAAAAAAATAATATATCTAATTTTTTTTTATTTTATTTCATAATATTCTCATTTTTTACAAAAGAAATTAATATCTTTAGTACTTGCTCTAGGGAGCCTTTCTCAATTTTATCAAGTGTATCACTAGGTTGATGGTAAAATTTTAAAATTTTCTTTAAATTCATTGCTGAAATATTTGCTGCTTTAATACCTGCTTTAGAAAATGCAGTAGCATCAGTACCGCCCGAGATTTGACCTATGATTTTTTCAAGTAAATTTGAACCTCCTAACGAAGACGCACTTATATCTACATTTACTAATTTTGATGCTGCTTTTATCTTTTTTACAACTATATCTGAATGTTTAGTGCGAGTTGATGGTTCAAAATCTATTACTGAAATTTTTGTTTTACTCTGAATTGCATCTAAATTTACACACTCAGCATCTAACGATTTTAATTCATTTTGATGCTTTTTAACATACCGATACGCTCCTCTCAATCCCGCTTCTTCACATCCAAAAGATATTAACTTTATCTCGGTATTTTTTGGTATGATTTCTTTTCTTTTTTTTAAATATTTAGCTAAAGTTAAGATTATTACTACAGCACTTAAATTATCTACTGCACCAGGAACTTTATTTGCCTTTTCTCCAGAAGATATAAATAGAAAAAGCCCAATAAAAGCGGGTATTCCAATTATAAACAATGTAAGATTAAATATGAAAAAAGAGCGATAGACAAACAGTCCAATTATTGATATTAAAAGCATAATAAAAGAAGTTACTGACCATAAAACCATAATCCCTAATCCGATGAAAATAATTATGGGATACCCAATTTTTAGGTACCTTAGAAGATTAAATTGAAGTGCGCTATCATGATGTCCTGAAAATATAAGAAGTTTCGTTCTCTCCCCTACAGGTTTTATTGTCCCGATAACATTTTGGGACTGCTTCTTTTTAAATATTGGATCAATAAACTCTCGATAATTAAAAAATTCATTCCAAATGATTATGATCACAACTAAATTAAGAATAAATGAAACCCAAATTATTATTTCCTCCCAGTAATGAGTGATATCAAAAGGTATCATAAAAAACAAAATAAATGAGAGGAAAATTAAGATTAAATTTATTTTTATGTATCCAAGAAAAGCTCGAGGTTGACAATTGAAAGGTTCAATATCAACATTATCACATGATTTTTTAAGTTCAGCGCTTATTATTTCAGCTGCTTTTGCTTCTTGAACACTGCAAGGCATTCTAGGCCCACACTCATTAATAATTCGCTGAACAATCTCATACATGTATTGAGAATCTTCACTAGTAAGTTCAATCATCTTTTATTTTCTCGATATTTTTATAAAATAGAAAAGATCTTTAAGATTAAAATTATATCAAAAAACATCTTATTAAGTCTATCTTGTTAAATTCTATTAAAAATTTTTAAAATGTCTTTATTCAGTACGAATCAATATGTCTGTAAGGTCTGCGGATATAACATGATCGGTTATTACCCTCAGAATTGTCCATTCTGTGGAGCTTCTAATGAAAATTTTATAACTGCTGAAGAATGCTCTCAAAAATTTAGTGTAGTCAAGAAGAAAGTGACTTCAAAAGTTAGCATGCTATCATCATTACCTAAATTAGGCCTTGAGCATGCTGCATATCAAATTCAAACTAAAAATAAAGTTATTATGATTGATTGCCCTTCAACTTTTGATAGGAATTTGGATCGTATGGATAAAATACTGTTTACTCATCATCATTTTTTAGGTGCTTCAAATCTATATAGAAATTATTATACAGCATTCGTTTGGATACATAATAAAGATTCTGCAAACTTCTTAGCTAATAAACATTCTTTTGATAAAAAATTTGAAAATAATTTTGATTTAGAAGGAATAAAAGCATATTATATTAATGGTCACACACAAGGTTTTACATTTTATACATTTCAAGGTATCATCTTTGTTTGTGATTATGTTTTCTTAACAGAATATGAAGTAAAACTTAATCCTTACGGTCCTCGAACTCGAACTATTGAGGGCTTAATAAAGGTAAGGGAGATCTTAGAATCGAATGATTATAATAAAGTATGTGGTTACAACTATATTATAGATTATATTACTTGGAAAGGATATGTTGATGAGTTCTTAAAAAAAATATGATTTAATGGAAATTATTATAATATTTTCAATATAAAATAATTTAAGCCCCCATAATTTGTGTTGAAGTAAATTGGTGGAATCTTATAAGGAAATAGAAGTAAGTTGTCCAGTTTGCGAAACTGAACGAAGTATTAAAATCCCTGAAGCTATTTTTCGCCAAAAGAAGTTTGGATCAATTAAAGTTCAAGTTCCTCAAGGTGGGGTTTGTAAGGAACATCAATTTATCGTATTTTTAGATACTAAAGGAATTGTCATAGGGTATGAAAAGTTTGATTTACTAATGAAAACTCCTGCTAAAGAAATTGAATCTGGGAAAGTGACATTGAATAATTTTATACAAATGTTTGGAACATATGGAGTTTTGAGCCTAATTCATGCTAAAGTTTTCAATTACCCTGCTTATATCATACGAGATAAGGATGACGAGACAAATATTGATTTAGTAAATAAAGTTGCTGATAACCTATTGCCCGAACCTTATAAAGGAACTAGTTTTATTAATCTCTTAGAAAAAGCTCCCTATGATGAAATTAGTGTCAAAGAAAAAAATGCACTACTTATAGATTCACATCAGCACATATTACAAACACCCTGGGAAGAGAAATTAAAGTTTGAAGAACATCTTCTGAAAAAAGCTCTAGAAATAATAGAAGAAGAAGAACAGATGATTATTTTTCAGCAAAATATTGCTGAGTTTATTAGGGAAGCAGAATATGTTAAAAATGTTCTTGAAAATGCTAAACAAGTCTATGAAGAAGACTTAATAGATAAAATGTCTCGGGAATTAATGATTCCTCAACCTAATCATTATCGGCTTAATCTAATTAAAGACTTCATAAGACAAAGATATTCAGCAGAATTATTACAAAGACTAACAAGTAAAGTAGTAGAATTTCTAAGTCTTCTTTAGTTCTATTCAATCTTTTTATACCGTATATAAGATAGAAAAAATAAAATAGCGATCTTTAATTTATTTATAAAATAATGTAAAAATGCAATAATACATATAATAAGTGAATTAAAATGGTTGTTGTAGGTGATTGGGGCTTTCAAAACCGATTTAATAGAATTATTAAGCCAAAAAGTGGAAGATGTGTTATGCTTGCCGTAGACCACGGATATTTTGGAAATATCCCTGGTCAACTAAAATGTTTTACTGATATGAAACCATTATTTGAGTATGCGGATGCTCTCATGCTGACTCGAGGAATGTTGAGAAATTGCGTGCCTTCAGAATTAGATATTCCAATCGTTTTAAGAGTTTCTGCAGGTGCAAGTATGCTTAAGGAACTGTCTAATGAGGAAATCAATGTTTCAATTGAAGATGCTATTAGGTTAAATGTTTCAGCCATCACATGTTCAATTTTTGTGGGGGGTGAGCATGAAAAACAAACCTTGATGAATTTATCTAAACTTGTCAATGAGGGCAACATGTATGGCATACCAACTCTAGCAGTAACAGCAGTTGGACGTGAAATGGTTAGAGATGCTCGATATCTTGGAATGGCAAGTAGAATGGCTGCTGAGATAGGTGCTACATTTGTAAAAACTTATTACTGTGATAATTTTGAAGAAGTAACCAGTATTTGTCCAGCACCAATCGTAATAGCAGGCGGTAAAAAGATTGAAGAAAGGGATGCACTTCAGATGTCTAAGAATGCTGTTGACAAAGGGGCCGTTGGTGTTGATATGGGTAGAAATATTTTTCAATCTGACAGTCCATTGGGTATGATTCAAGCTGTAAGGGCAATAGTTCATGAAAATGCTTCGGTAGATGAAGCTTTTGAGATTTATAAAAGTGGTCCTAAAGGATTGTAATTATTTTTTTTATTTTCTTTTTTTTTAAAATTGAAATTCATATAATACCTAATATTATTGAGATTTCTATATTTATATTCCAGGGAATATATTTATGCAAGAATATTCAAAATATTCTAAAAAAGTGATTTAAAATGGTTGATGAAATCCTAAAATTCACAAAGTTAACTTTTGTAATCCATTTCGTGATAGCAATAACTTTTACAATTTTATTTTTTTTGCCGGACATCTCCGTACCAATTTTTGGAATAACTGTTACTAGAGCAGTTCATGCTCTAACCTTGACTATTGCATCTGCCTTTGCTGGATTAACTGTTAGTTCTTTGTGTGGAATTAGGGCAAAAGAATGGAAAGAAGTTAAAATTGTGGTAATTCTTGAGGTTGTATGGCTAGTTGCTAATTTAATTACAGTAATTATTAGCTTTGGTGTTTATAATTTAGCTATGGGAATAATAACACTTTTAATTACAATCTTTTTGTTAGCACTCTTTTTACTAGCTTTTTTACAGCAAGAAGGTAAAATGAAGCCACTCTTTTAACGAAAACTTGTTAAAATCTAATAATTAATTACCATCCTCTTTTATTTTCTTTTCCAATTAAAACCTTTAAAAAAAAATGGAATGTCTATTTTGTTAGCGTTAACTTCTTAATGTTTTTTCAATTCTATTTAATACTGATAAATTAAATCATTTAAAATTAAATGCAACTACCTAAGATTGGAAATATAGAAATTAAAGAAGTTACTGATAATGTATTACTCGTTCATCAAATTAAGCCGCCCTTTTATTTCTCTTGTTGTGATGGACTAATTATCTTACCAAAGGAAGGAAGAAATACCAATTCAGTAGTTTTGGATCTGAATATCGAACCTGATTTAATTAATCAGATCAATGAATCTTATGGTCCTATAGAAAATTATGTTTGTACTCATGGTCATATGGATCATATGGCACATGTATATCATTGGGAGAACATAGGAGTTAATATCCATGCTCCCCTTCCAGAATATGCATATTTATTAGATCTTCGAAATTTCTATAAAGGATTTGGATTCATTGAAGCAATGGATTTTTCAGTTGTAAAAAAATTCGCTGAATTGAATGGATATCAAAACTGTAAAAATGTTAATTCTTTCAAACCAGGTGATTCATTAAATTTTGAAGGCGTAACAATTGAAACAATTCCTTTTACAGGGCATTCTAAAGGACATATAGGTTTTTTTATCCCACAAGAAAAGATTCTCCATATAAGCTGCTTAGGATTTGACCAAATTGAACCTGGAGTTGATGGGTTTGGCCCTTGGTATGGGTTTCAAGAATGTTCTATTGAACAGTACATGGAAGATATAGATTTAGCAGAATCTATTTTTCTCGAGCGTGCTGATTTTCTTACCTCAAGTCATTCTTATATTGTTAAAAATCCAGATACCGCCCCATTTACATATATGCGAGAAAAAATAACAAATAATCAAATAATTATTGACCAAGCTATAGAATCACTAAAAGCTGATGGTAAATCAGAATTGACTATTGAAAGCTTTCTGGAACTGGATTTATTCTTTCCAAAAAAGAAAATGAGAGGTTTTCTAGTGGAGATATATAGATTTTGGGAATCCGGAATAATAAGGAAGCATATTGACAGGAGTAAGTATTTTCAATAAATATTTCTACTTTATCCTTTTTCTGGTTCTAGTATAACCTTTAATGATTCATTTGCTTCAATAACCACTTTAAAGGCTTCTTGTATTTGACTAAGAGGAAATCTATGTGTAATGAGCTCTGAAACATTTATACTTTTAACTAAAATCCATCGATAAGCTTCTTCAAGATCATCTGGAGCAGCCCCATATGAGGTCATAATTGTAATTTCATTTCTCCAATAATCATTAATTGGAATCTCTAACTTTACACCTGGTTCTGGAACAGCGAAGAATATAATAATACCCCCAGGCGCAATAGATTGTAGAGCTTGATTAGCTGCAGATATAGCACCAGCACATACGATCACGATGTCTGCTAAACGTCCATCGTTTAATTCTTTTAATCTTAATGGAATATTATCAAATGTAGCATGAAATACGGCATCAGCACCGAACTTTTTAGCCGTATTTAATCGATATTCATTAATATCCGAGGCAAATACTTTTCCAGCTCTTCTTAATTTTGCTAACTGAATATGTAATATACCAGAAACTCCGCTACCTATTACTAGTACAGTTAAATTTTTTCCTACATTTGCTAATCTTTGGGCTCGACATACACATCCTAATGGTTCTATAAACACTGCTTCTTCATACGAAACTGATTTATCCAGTTTAATAACACCTCTTTTTTCTATATTAATTTGAGGAACTCTAATATATTCTGCAAATCCGCCGGGATCAAAGTTTGTTGAATGCAATAAACTACAAGCAGTATGATGCCCTAGTTTACAGTAATAGCACTCAAAGCAGGGAACATGATGAGATACAAAAACTCGATCTCCTATTTTAAATTTTTTAACGTCATTTCCGATTTCAATAATATCTCCTGCGATTTCATGACCTAATACCAAATTATCTACTCCTAATTTTTTCATTTTTGCAAATCGATAATATTCTAGAATGTCAGAACCACAGATACCAGAATCTTTTACTTTCACCAAAAATTCTCCATCATTTATAGTTGGTTTAGGAATCTCATCAATTCTAATGTCATTATTATTATAATATCTAGCAATTTTCATAGCAATATCAATAAAGAAGATCTTTTAATCTAATAATGATAGTACGGAACAATTTTATTTAATTCTTTATTAAAAAGAATAATTATAGTTTTTCAAGAAACAAATTAGAAAGTAAGTAAAAAATAATTTTTTTTATGTATTAAAATGGTTGAAGCCCATTTCTCTTTAATAGTTTTCTTATTTGATATATTCAATTGATCTTTCTTACCTCCTGCCAAGATTGAATATAGAATTATTACTTAGGTTTTAAACTTTTTACTAACTAATACTTTCAAAATTTCTTATTAATAATGTTCAACTTAGTATATATAAAACGGCATTACTTTTTAACTTTTTATAATTTGTATGTTATCAAAATATAAATATTTGATCACAATATTTATATATGAGCCGTTCTATTTTTACTTTGCTATGGCACGGTTATGTGTTATAATGCAAAAAAATAACTAAAAAAAGTAAAAAGAAATCTAAAAAGAAGAGGAGTTTGAAGAGTCGAAAAATGAGGTTTGAAAAAAATGAAAAGATTGAAAATTGAAAAATTGGTATTAATGATAATATTATTAACTGCCGTTTTCAGTTTCATACCTGCAGCTGCGGCATGTGGAAGAAAAGGAAGTATAAGAATTAGACCAATAGAAGATTGGTTAGCCGTTGTTCCTGCTGGCCGCCCTCCCCTAGGAGGAATGCCATATTGGGATAAAGGTCTAGTTTTATGGACTTTACGTGATAGTATAGCACCCCCCCAATGGGACTCTGCAATGAATTACAATCCTAAAGGCTATGTACTTGAAAGGGAAACTAGGAATAATATGTTACTACTTAGCGTCAATATGCATATAAAGGGCGTTCCATTCTATATTTTAACTCTTGCTAATGAACCAATATTTTATGGACATATGGATTTTAGATATCAGTTAAAACTTGCTATTGACTTAGATACAGTTGAATATGATGATGATGGAAATATTATTTATCAAACTTGGGATTCTTATGTCTTTAGCACCCCAAGCGCTTTAGTATCAGTTTTTTTATGTGCCCAGGGATCAGGCACGTTTTTAAATTCATATGACGATTGGGAAGAAGGAGACCAAGCAAAAATGAATACTATTAACTATGTAGTTGTAGTAGGTGAAGATTATACAGGATCTAATCCATATTATAACATCCTTGGTTTGTTTGAGATATTGGTAGTAGCTAAATTAAACTTCCATTAGATTCAGAAAACCATTTGAAACCCATTCAAAGGAGACGATTTAGAAGATTCAGGATGGTTGAAATGTTTAATCAAATCTATAGAAATGGAGGATACGGTTTAGAATAATGGCTTTTCGATAAACCACACCTAAACCCAATCCTTTCATTCTATATACTTTTTTTTATTTTTATAATTTCCTTATTTAAAGCTATATCAATTATTTTCTGAATTTAAATCTTTTATCCCAATAACTAATATAACTTTATATAAAATAAGCAGTAATTAACAATTACAGCTTAAATAAATAAAAATAAATCTTTAGGAGTATGAAAATTTTATATGGTTGAAGTAAAGAAGGAACTCTTAGCTCCCTGTGGCTTATATTGTGGTGTTTGCTCTATTTATATCGCACATAAAGATAACAATGTTAAATTTAAGCAAGTGTTATTACCAGTTTATAAAGCATTCGCCAAGAGCGTGGATGATATGGCTTGTACGGGTTGTTTATCTTCCGATGTCGTATTCCCTGTATGTAGAGCATGTTCTATTAAAAAATGTTGTGGGGTTAAAGGAATTGAAGGATGTTATCAATGTAATGATTTTCCTTGTAAGTTTATCAATAATTTTCCCATACCCGTTGCTAAGAAAGTAATGATGCGTACCATTCCATATTGGAGAGAATATGGTACGGAAAAGTTTGTTGAAGAAGAAGAAAAGAGATACATATGTCCTGAGTGCGGAAATCCACTTTTTCGTGGTGCAAAGAAGTGTAATAAGTGTAAAGTAATTGTAAATGTTGATTAACTTCTTAAAAAATTAAAAAAAGAGAAAAAGTACTTAGGTTCTATTATTTAAATTACTTCTAAGAAGCATTTTGAAGCTTTCATCTTCTAAATCATCAAACATTTTTAACTCATCTTTTAAAAAGTCTCTTAAGGCAATTCTTATAGCTTCACTCCTTGATGGATATATTCCTAAGTCGTTTAAAGTTTGAATAGCAGATAAATACTTCTCAGGTAAATTTATTGTTATTATCTTCATCCCTACCAACCCTTATTAATTTTAGACAGCAAATTTATGGATTAATTATTTAATTATTAGATATATTTTGTCGGATGATATATAAATTGATTGTATTAATCCTTTAATGGTATTAATCTCTTAATTGGAGACGAATATCTATTAAGGTCTATTTAAAACTTACAAAAATATAAATAAAATTAAAAGGGTTTATTTAAAGACTTAATATGTAATACTAACGAAAAAGTTGATTTATATAAATCAGCATGACTTACTTCTTTAATGTCATTTAGATATTTAAGGGTGTAGTCTTCTTCCCTTTTAATGTATGTGATATTCTTCGTTTTATGTTCATAGTCCAGATATACATCTACTTTTAAGATATTTTCATCTGATTTACTAGGTAGTTGAGGCATCATATTAAATGTAAAGATAAGATCTGGTTTTACATCCGTATTCGAATCAAGTACAAATAGAACATTTGGTTGTGAAAAAGATATAAATGATTTGAGGTCAAAAAATAAATCATCTATTATAATTTTTAATTTTTCATCGTACAAAGCGCTACAATCCCCTATTTTGGGGAATAAGAATTTTTCTCTCCCTCTAAATGCTAAGCTAATTTCATTAGGGTTTAAAAATGTTCTAAATATTTCATTGTCTTTTTCTAAATGAAATTTTTCTGTAATCGGTTCGCTTTTTACATATATTGTTAAAGAACCTGAAGATATTAGGTTTACTTTTTGATAATATATCTTATATTCAGGATTATATGGCACATTTATTTTTTCTCTATCTCCTCCCAATCCAAGTTGTGCCATAATATTCATAGGAACTTGGCTAGTTAATGTAAATAAAAGAAAAGCTCTGAAATCTTTCAACTCTATAAAATTATTGAAATCTTTAAAATATTCATTTACAACATTTATTCTTTCATTTAATGTATTTGACATATCTATTCTTGGAGAATGTTTTTTATTAATTAATTCAATGAATTAATAATTATAATTAAACCTATTTAAGATATTTTGTTAAGAATTTACTTAATGATTCTTTCACATTGTGAGTAATATGATGCTCTATTTCATGCGTCACTTTTTCCACTACTTCCTTATCTTCAATTTTCAGTACTTGTTTAAAGAATGTTCGTAAAAGAGTGTGTATCTCGTCTAATTGTTTAGCATAGACTTTTCCTTTCTCAGTTAATCTAATTGCTTTCCTAGGTTCCCAGTTAATTAACTGTTTCGCTCTTAATTTCTCAAGCATACCTGAAACAGAAGCAGGTTCAACATGGAGAGAATCAGAAATTTCTTTATTCGAAACCCACCCACCTTTTTTCTTTTTAGAGATTTCATAAATTACATCTAAATATTTTTGATAGCTTTCACGTATTTCAGAAATTTCTAATAAATCTTCATTATTGTCTTGGGTCATTTTAGAATATAGATAAAAATTTACCTTATTTTAAGATATCTAATAAAATAAATTATTCTTAAGATTTATTTTAATTTTATTATAAGGAAAGATTAAAACTAAATATATTAAAGCAGAAAAGACTATTCAAGTATTAAGAATGAGTAAAACTTTTCCAGGAACATTATTTTTAGTTGTTGGGAATTCGGGTTCAGGTAAAGATTCGATTATAAACGGAGCTCTCAACAAATATCCTTCGTACTTAAAAAAGATTTACGTTCCAAAAAGATATATTACGAGAGAACCATCAGAAACAGAAGAAAATATTATGATATCTCCAAGTAAGTTTAAAGAGCTGTCATCTAAAGGTGCATTTGCTTTGGAATGGTATATATATAGATTATATTATGGTATTCCAATCGAAATTGATGAGTGGTTAAAAAAGGGTCATCCTGTCGTTATAAATGTCAGTAGGACTGTTATTAAAATAGCTCGTGAAATATACCATAATATTAAAGTAATTTTTATACAAGTACCATTTGAAATCACACTTAAAAGAATAAAGGAACGCGAAAGGGAGGGTGAAGATAGATTAAAAGAAAGAATTGAAAGAGCAAAAAGAAATCAAACATTTCCTGATGCAGATTTTATCGTAGACAATTCAGGAAAACTTGAAAATGCAATAGATCAATTTTTAAATTGTATTATTAAAGTTTTAGAGAGCAAAAATAAATAAAATTTTTTTATTTAGATATATTATAACAATATAATAAATTATGGCTCGGTTCGTATAGTGGTTAGTATTGGGGACTGTGAATCCTTAGACGGGGGTTCGATTCCCCCACCGAGCCCTTCTTAATCTTTCCTAATTTTTATTTATTCACTTAAAAACAGCAACTTTATCATAAAATGGAAAGTTAATATCTTTTTATTGATTTACATATACAATATAAGAATATAGTTTCAAGAAATAACATGGCGGCATTAGATCCAGAGAAACTTAGAAATTTACCTGGTTGGGAAAACGCACCTATCCATATATGCATGGATGGTGATTATCGAGGGTTGACATTTTGTTGTAAACCTGGTTATTCTTTAACATTTGAGTTAAAATGTAAAAGAGATGAAGTATTAAAGGAATTGGGCATCACATCAAAAGAATTTATAAGAATTAAGGAAAAATTTTCGAAAGAAAATAAATGGGATTCTGATTTAGTATGCTTTGGTTCAATTTCTTATTGTTGTATGAGGAGAGGAGGTTGTCCTAGAAGAGATCCGGCATTACAAAGAAGATATCCAAATAAGTCCAAGGAAGAGATTATGGAAATTTATTATAGCAAAAAGAAAGAATTATCCAAGAAGATTTTAGAATCTATTAAAGATCTGGCGATTAAAAAAAAAGTAAAACCTTATTTATTAATATTTTAAACGTATTTATTTAGAGATTTTCAATGATTGTTTCAGTCACCCATGAACATGATCTTGATGGTTTAGGCTCCCAGGCAATAATTTATAGATATTTTAAACAAATTGATAAAAATTACGAAATTAAACTTATTTATGCTCATTATCTTAATTTTGTAGAAATTATTAGAAATGTTTTAGATTCGGAAGTACTTCCAGAAAAACTTATAATTTCAGATATTGGATTTAATGAAGAATTTAAAGAATTATTCCCATTGTTTGAAAGAATAATTGAGCACGGTTGTGAGATATTTTGGTTTGATCATCATTTAGTTGAGGAGGATATTAAAGAAAATTTGGAAAGTTCGATTTCTCTCTATTTAAACAATCCAGATAAATGTGCTGCTGAGGTTATTAAAGATTTTTATCTTCCAGAAGATTCTATTGCTATAAGGATCGCAGAATTTGCTAGAGATACTGATTTTAGAACCGAGAAATTTAAATCAGCATCAGATCTTCAGTTAATAATCGGTTTTAATAAAGGTGCTAATAAATATAGAGAAAAAGTAATAATTGTAGAATTATTAGCAAAAGGTGATTTCCAAAATACCTGGTTTGATGAACAATTAAAGAACTTACAATACTGGTACAGTACGGAATCAAAAAATGCTCTTGAGCATCTAAGATTTCTAAATATAGAGAATTTTGGTGAGATAATAATCTCATATGCTAATATGGGAGGAGGTAAGATTACTTTATTACTTTCTGAAAAATTTCCAAAAAGAAAAGCATATATTGGTATAGATAAAAGATTTAATGAAATAATAATTCATAGTGAATATATTAACTGCAGAGATTTTGCTAAGGAATTTGAAGGAGGAGGGCACAGAATTAGGGCTGGTTTTAAGTATCCAAATATTTTTATTGAAGAGAATGTCCTTAATCAAACCTTCATTAACGATTTAAAAATAAACTTAGTTAAGCATATAAAATAATTAACTTTTTAACGATTTTTGTAGATAATAGTAATTAAATAGTCCCTTTAGACCTAAATTTTCATAATATTGTATAGCAATTTCATTTTCGTTTTCCACCTGCAACCAAATATTGATCACTCCATTTAGTTCAGCCCATTCTTTGATTAGTTTT
This sequence comes from Candidatus Hodarchaeota archaeon, assembly GCA_048887165.1. Classification (GTDB taxonomy): domain Archaea; phylum Asgardarchaeota; class Lokiarchaeia; order Sigyniarchaeales; family SOKP01; genus SOKP01. The sequence goes on from JBHLJZ010000038.1 coordinate 25,818, forward strand.
ATTAACATAGAACTGGCAATTCTTCTTCTTCTATAATTTGGTTTAACTAAAACATCTGCGATATATAGAGAGTAATCAACATTCAAAACACCCATTGTCGTCCCAATAACGCTACTTTCATCTTTTGCAAGAATAAATCGTTTTTGAGGGATATTGATTCTCTCACAGATTTCTTTTATAATTTGTTGTTCTTCTATTGGTCTTTTAGAATATTTAGCTAAAAATTCATTAAATTCATTTGTACGATAAGCATGAATTTCATAATTATAATCGTTGTTAACCTTTAGATAATTTAAATCTGTTACCTTAGCGCCCATAGTAGTAGTAAAACTAACTTCCTCATATCCCTTTTCAATTAGTTTACTTCTAAGATATTTAGGTTCATAATAATCATGCATGGTAAATATCGGTGGTAATCCATAGATTTTATATGCATCTTCAACAATTCCAATATCACGATCGATTGTATTTTTATTTCCATTATAATTCAAAGGAAGAACAGAATTCGCACGGGAAGTTACGCCATCCGTAAATCGTAAGATCCAACCATTTAGGAAAAAATATTCTTTTGCTGGCCATGAATTTAATAAAATTTCTTGAATGTATTTGACTTCACTTTTAGAGGTCATAAAAATCATATTAAAATAATACTAGGGTATGAATTGGGGTATTATTAGAAACTATTTAAAAATACGTGAAATTGGCGTTTCACGAATAAATCTCTCATGAGAAAGATAATTTAATCAATTTTTATATTGGTATGTTTTTTATCAATTTTTTTTAATTTAATTTCTAATATTCCATTTACATAACGAGCTTTAGCGTAATCAGAGTTAACCGCAGCAGGCAATTTAATCTCTTTAAAATAATTTCTTCCAGTTCCTCTTTCAGTAGAAATTGTCAGAGAATCATTAGTTCCTTTCAATTCGATGTCCTCCTTTATTACCCCTGGCATTTCTGCGATAACAATAATTTGATCTTCTTCTTCATTAACTTCTACAAGAGGTTCTCTTAACCTTTTAACTTTTGGCTCACCAGAAACAGGTTCTGTCTTTATATTGCCAAATGAATCTATTACAGGGTTCCCCGCTTGATCAAAACTTATATTAAAACCATACATAATTGGTCCTTTAAATCCAAATTTAGATTTATTTTTTGTAAATTCTCTCATTAATTCTTCGGGGGAGAGTCCCTGCAAATCCTCTGGTAGATTACTCATAATTTGTTTAAAAATTTGCCTGAAAATTCTTTGGAATTCTTTAGAACTAAATAATTTATTTGGATCTATTCCTTTAAAGAATTTATTTGGGTCACCGAATATTTTAAATATATCAAAGGGATCTTTAAATTCATCCTTATCTTCATCTTCATTTTCATCTTTCTTTGGCATATTTATCTCTCACTAAAAAATATTTGTGGATATCACGTTCACTTAAATTTTTAAATATAAATTTAAATATAAATACATAAAGCTAAAAACGAAATAGCTTATATTCTAGAAAAAATTGTTTAGATTAATAAAGTTATTCCAACTAAAAATTTTGTAATTTGATATCATTTATAATTTAAAATAAATTAATGGATTGAAATTTTATGTATAGTGAGCTGAGTGACGACGATAAGAATATGTATTTAGACGTTTTACGGGAAGCACCAATCCTTCCCTTCTCAAATTTCGTCTCACGTGGAGATATCCCTGATAGAATTGATATTGCACGCCCTAGAAGCTATATAGATAGAGAAGTATATCGCCTTGTAAGGCAGACTTATCGAGATAGATCTTCTAGATTAATCCCAATTTTAGGGTCTGCTGGAACTGGTAAAACTCATGCATACCACTCTTTTAAAGATAAAGAGCGTGAAAATAGAAAGAAATTGGAGGAATCGGAAGAAGTCGAAGAGATTGAAGTAAGTCAATTAGAACCAGCAGACTGGACCATCATTTATGTTCCAAGTCCTCCCGCTAGTATTAGAGTACTTCTGCATGTTTATACTTGTATAATTGAAGAGATTGGACCAGAACTTCTTGATATAGTCTCAGAAAAATTAGTTCGGGAAAAATGGGGTGGCAAAAAAGGTGGTTTATTTGCAAAACCTAAAATTGATGAGGTAATACAAAAGGGAATCCGTGAGTTTCCTGGTGTTTTTGCTGATTGTGTAAAAGCTTTAGTAACATATCAATTAGATAAAAACAAGAAAGCATTAGCAGAAAGATGGTTATTAGGTGAGGATCTTGAACCTGAAGAGCTAGCAGATTTAGGTATAAATTCAGTTGTGGAAGAAGATGATGTCTGTCTTGCAATGATAAAAATTATAACTGAAAATTTAGATAGAGTACTAATCCTCTATTTTGATGAGCTTGAATCTCCATATCGTATGCTTGGTGAAGCAGCAGAACAAAAATTTCTCGAAATATTAAAGAGATTATATAACGAAGTAAAAGGCTTAGTTATTATAATAGCAGTTTTGAAAGAAATTTGGCCAAGAATTTTAGAAATCGCAGATCCACCTCTAAGGTCAAGAATGGAACCCGAACAAGATTTAAAACCCTTCAGTTTAAATGATTTAAAGATATTCTTTTCAAGATCTATGGAAACCTTCTGGGATGATAACAATCTTAATCCTCCATTATATCCTTTATTCCCTTTGAATGAGAAATTAATTGAAATGATTTATGAAAAATCTCAAGGCAATCCAAGAAATTCAATTAAACTTTGCAGAAGATTTATAGATAAAGTAGTAATGGAAGAAATGAGTGTAGAAGAATTAATGGAAGTCGGTCCTGAGATTGTTGCGACAGCAAAACCACCAACCCCTGATATAGAAGAAGAAATAGTTGATTTTTCAAAACCTCGAGAAGTAATAAAAAAGACAATTGAAGAAATTTTAGCAGAAGAGGAATATATAATCGACGTTAATCCATCATCTGTTGCTGGTGCTGCCTTAAAGAGTATTATTAAGATTGGGGAAGAAAAAGGAAAGAAATTTAAAACCCAAATGGAGTTTAAATTTAAAATGGGAAAGAGAAGTCAGACCTTAGCAGCATTGATCGAGTATGAAGGTAAGAAGTGGGGTTTAGAAATCCCTTCCATAAAAACTTTTGATAGAAGTGCTGGAGTTGCTGGTTACTATGCTGCAAAGCGAATAAAAGATGCTATAGACGAAAATGCTATAGATTTAGCGTTGTTAATCGTACCAAGTGGAAGTAGTGGAGCAAAGTTTGAGATGATTTTAGAAAACAATCCTGCAATCCATAAAGTTGAAATAAATAACGAATTGGGAGAAAAACTTATTGCAAACGCTTTAACTTATCCTACAAAAGAAGGTTGGGAAATAGCGAAAATTATATTTCCAGATATTGGTGATTATTCTCCACCTGAAGAAGAGCCTACTGATCAATCTTAATTTTTTAAAAAAAAATTTAATTAACTTTTTGTTTGACTTTTATCGAGAAGTTCTTTGATTTTTTTATCCAAATTAAATAATTCCTTACCTATCTGATTTGCTCTTTTAATATTATTCAATAATTCTGTTGAGTTTTCTATTAATTCGCTTTCCTCAAAAGAATTAGAGATGTTTAATAATCTTTCAACTGGCTTTATTAAATCATGATAGAGATGAAGCTGATTATTTTCTAATATTCCTAACTTACTTTCGATCTCTTTATAAATTGCATCGCGCTCTTTAATCAAATCAGGAAATTTTCCTACTTGTTCTCCTTTGCTTATTAAAAATGAAACAATATCATTCTCTTGTATAGTCTCCGCTAATTCTGCCGCTTTAATAAAACTTTTTTTTGCTTTTTTGTATAATTTATTTTTTAATAATTGGTCAGCAAGTTTAATCTCTTCAGATAATTTTTCTGGTATATCTTCTCCCAAATCAATCAATTCTCTAGCTTCTTGTAATTTTCCATCATCAAGCATTTTTTTAGTCTTATCATTGATTGTGTCTTTAATCAAAGCAGATTCTTTAAGCTTTTCCATCAGTGTAAAAATAGAATTGAACTCTGCTTTAAGTAGCTGTTCCATTTCGCCACGAACTTGAGAAAATTCTTTGATGATTTTTGTAGCTATATTATCAAATATACTTTTCAAAGAAACCAAATCTTCATCAATCTTAAAAATAAAACCCAAGAATAAGTTGTCTCTATTAATAGATTTTGCATCTATTTTAGATGAATAATATCTTAAATCGTTTTTTCGATATATGGTATCTGAAAATTCTTTTTGGATGTGCTTATCTTCAAAATCTTTTAATATTTCATCTTTTATTTTGTTTTCTTGGTCCAAATAGTATTCTGCCAATACATTTGGTCCAAAAGACTTGTCAATTTCGTAGAGATATATTCCTACTGGCATAATAATGATTCCCAGAATATTTTTTAAAATCAAAATAATTATTAATTACTAATAAATAAGTATTTGATTTTAAATTTTTATTTGGATCTGTATAATCTGGTTAATATCTACTAAGAAACTTTTTCTATAAATAAAAATAGTGAAATCCATTTTATCTTTTATATGTTACATTTTTATCTTTTAAGAGATCGATAGCTTGTCCATTCTTGAAAAGAGCATATTTTTCATATTTTTCTTCAAATACTTTTTCGATTTCATTGAGAGGTA
>JBHLJZ010000039.1:0-30295 GCA_048887165.1 Candidatus Hodarchaeota archaeon
TTTTCATATCTGGTGAGTTAGAGATCATTATTTTATTTACACCAACTGTATTGATTGAAATGGATATTAATACAACAGCAAAGAGCATTCCAAATAGTAATGTTGAATGTAAATTTAAAATTAATAACGAAAAATTTACCAATATCGATAAACCACTTATGAGAACTAGCAATTTTCTTTTCGAATTTTTTCTGTCGAAATAAAGTGAAATCAGAGGACGAGATAAGAGAGCTAAATAAGAGAGAAATAAAACAAACGAAAGTTGTGTGGTGTCTATTTTAATAACATTAGAAAAGTAAATGGGTAAATAACTTCTTGTATAGACAAAAATCATATCCGCACTAAAATATGTGTAGAAGTAAATAATCAAATTTGATTTATTAATCATTCTATCTCTTGAAAAGTATTTTGATAGAGGTTTTAAAAAGAAATTTAAAAACTCATTGAATAATAAAAAATAAGAAGTAAGGTTAGAATTCTTTTTTCTCAGTGTCTATGATTAGATTTTTGATTAATTGTAGAGAACTCTAATCAATTAAACTTCTCCTTCTTCATATGGCATTTTTGTAATGCCTCCTCTCCGTGTTTAGCACCTATATATTCTGATAGACCTTTTTAAATTAAACTAAAAAAAGGCTGCGATTTTAGATGAGATTTTAGAAAAATTATCTAAAGGAACAAATGTAATTGAATCAATTACAAAATATTTTTGAATCACTTATATCCGAGATTCATAGTTATCTTAACCTAAAATTTTAAAAGATATTAAAAAAATAAGAAATAATGGTAGAATCCTTTATTTTAGTGTCATCGTGTTGTTGGTCATAAATTGAATGTAAAGGATTCTAAGTATAACTAACCGTCTCCTTCTTGAGCTGGCATTTATGCCATTCCCCCGTTATTAATATTGTGTTGGGTAATTTTATTTACATAAAAACTTTTTTAAACTGAACGAAAAAATGATTTAGAAAAAAATTAAAAAATTTTAAAAAATAAATAGATCAATTAAAAAAACCCAAAAATAAAATTTGACCTATAAAAAAGTTATTAATTAGTAAGTTGAATCTATAAACATATAAAGATAGTCGATATGTTCAATGCAACTACAATTTGATTACGATTCCTTAGAAGTTTTATCACATGAAAAAGATGTTTCTCAGATTCAAAATATATTTGACAATATATTATCTGAGCTAATTAGTTATCTTAGGTTAAAACCTATATACCAAAAAATCGTAATAGAATTGGTATCAAAAGAAAAAATTGGAAAAGAAGCTAAAGTATTTAGTCTTGATATTGGAGTAGAAAAATTTTCGCAAGATGATTTATTACTAATAAAAATACTTGAAAACTATAGAAAATTTTTACCTTTTATCTTATTACGAGAAGCTTATTATAGTTTTATCCCTAAAAATGCTAGCGAGACAGTCAAAATCTGTATTAATCAAATAATTGAAAACAATTTCTCGAGCTTATCTACTTTTAAGGAATGGAAAAAATTGGTAAGAGATTCTTTAGTAGATAGAGAATTTATTCAATCTCAATTCGACAAATTACAAAAATTTTTCAATATTGAAGCAAATGTACCATTTGAGAGTTCAGTTCAGTTTTTTTTTAAAGAAATAAGGGAAAATCCATTACTCTGCCAAAATAATAATATAAAAAGATTTTATGACTTGATATTTGAAAGATATGCTTATAGAACATCAAAATCTTTATTCAATCTAGATATAGTGAAAACCTTAAAGGTATTGATTGAGCTATTTTATAAAACAAAAAACTATCTGAATTTAACCGATTATCAAAATGTATTTAAACAATTTAAGGATAAAAGTAAGATTGAAACAGATATAAGTTTAAGAAAATTTACCGAAAATTTACAATGGATTAATAAATGCTCGTCAATAGCGCCCTCCTACGATATTTATTATAACAACGTAGGTCTTCTTTTAGTTATCGCTGTACTAAAATTTAATCCGCTTTTAGAGAAAAATAAAATTAAGACATTACTGGAAGAAATACCATTTTGTCATGCTCAAAAATTCTCAGTAAATAGCTTTTCGACAGAAATATTTTTGAATTTTTTTATTCCTAATATTTATTTAAATGATTTATTGAATTTCCTTAATAACTTAGAATTATCTGGCTATATTACCAAAAAAGAAGTTTATAAATCATTTGCTAAAAAATCTTTCTTAAATCTAAATTATTTTACAGATATCTCCAACATAAAGCAAATTATTGATCCAAATAATATAAGCTATAAAAGAAAATATGAAATTGAGACTAAAATATCTTACCCGTCTGATAACAATGCACTTCAATTATCCCTCTTTGATTTTATTATTCTTGATCGTATTAAATGGGTTTCAGTTACTGGTTTGACTTTTGATAAAAGAATAGAAACATTAAATGCTATAAAAGATGATATTGAGAATGAATTGAGGTCACACTTTACAATTAATGAAGAATTTAAAAATAATCTTAATAAGATAGCGATATTTAAAACGAAATTTTTACAATTTTTAGAAGAAAATCACAATAAAGGATTATTGTTCCTTCACTTTCAATTAAAAAATACTTTAAACTACTTAAGTTTGACAGAAGAATTATTAAACAATAATCCCGACATTTCTAATATTTACCAGTTGAATAAAATTCTAAAGACAAAAAATATATTTCGAAATATTGAAGAAAATATAAGTATTCAAAATCATGATATTAAAAAAGTCTCTTACAACTTTCTTGATCTTTACTTTCAATCTAAAGATTCTTTTAATAAACAAGTAGAACAATACAAATCTTTTTATAACGTGTTAAACAGTTGCTTAAATCTAAAAATCTTAGATATAAATGAAATTAAAATGATAATATCAGAGTTGAATGAAAAAGGTTCAAATTTAGCAGAAGATATTTATAAAAATAGAAAAGATAAATATGCAGAACTTTTTAGATCAGTTTCTTCTTATAAAATAACAAACAAGAAAATTGAAAACACTATCGAAAGATTTTTGAACCATGAACCTCCAATTATTAAACCTTTTTTAATAAATACGATTTTTACTAGCTCATTTGCAAAATATTATCCAATAATAATATTGAAAGATACAATTGAAGTGAAAGAAGACCTTAACAAGTTAAAATCATATTTTCCTAGATTATATATATACCAAATAGTAAATTTGGTAAATAAGAAAAATTTGATCTATATTTTGATTTACTTCTTGAACATTAAAGAAAAAAGGTTATTTCTTTCAATTATATTTAATTTTTTCAAAGATTCCTTAATTTCAATAAAACGTTATTTTTGGAGAGGTGTCACGCGAGTTTCGAAGCAAGGAAAAGAATTCTATGATTTTGAATACGAACAATTTTACTACTCAAAAGATTTTTTCAAACAATTATCTTTTTTTTCACATAAAATATTTGGAAAAGAATTTCAATGGCTTAAATACACTTCAGACAATAATATCCAAGAACTGTTTTGGGAAAAAAATCAAAAAATTAATGAATTAGTAAATGAAGTAAAAAAGCGAGTAAATTCACAAGATATTGATTTCAAGTTGGAAGAATTAAATAATTTAGTACAATTTAGAAAAGAATTAGAAAAGATCTTACAAAATCCTAATAGATATAAAGATCTTAAAGCTAAATCTTTTTTTAAGAGATTTATAGGTTCAATAAAATTTATCCCAACATTTCAAAAGTTTTACTTTTCGCAATATTATTTATTCTATCGTCCATTTAATTATGGGGATGTTGATTTCAAACTTATGTTTAAAAACACATTTCAATCAGTAAAATATCCTGCATGTATAGAGACAAATCCCGCATTAGTTTACAGATTTATCTTCCCATATAGAAATCCTAATAAATCTTATTTAAATTGGCTTGTAAAATCAAAGAAAAATGCATCTGAATATTGTCTATTTTACAAAAAGAAGATTTATGACATTCTCCACTTTAATCGTAATTTAACTAAAGAAGGGTGGAATTATTCTTCAATTAGGTTTAAATCCTATATGCAAAATGTTTTATTCAATCCGAACTATGATCCTAAGATTTCAGAAATAAGAGAATTCGATATGAATGAACTATCAGACTCCTGTACTTATGGTCCTGATACAAAAGAATTTGAAGCTTTAACTCAAATATATAATACTAATTCTATCGATATTAAGACATATTTAGGTACAAGATATTTAACAATAATTAATGCAATAGAAACTCTTCTTGAGAAAAACTTAATTTTCCCTTACCTTTCACTGAAAAATTTAGATTTCGAGGAAAAAGTATTAATTATTTTACCCGATATAAATCAGCAAATCAATCAAACAATTATAAAGATTTTTAATTTCTTCAATTTCAGCCGAATCTATGAAATTGAAGGCGAATTCTTTATTTATGGGTTTGAAGATGTAAGATCATTTGAAAATGGACTTCTACTGGAAATATGGTTTCCAAAATGTGAGCTGGATGAGTTTTTTGAAATTTTCGATTTAATATTTCAATATTTTAAAATAAAACACTACCTAATTTTAACTGATTTAGTTAAGGGAAACCAATTAATTAAGTCAATTTTTGGGAATTTAAAATTTCTAGATACGTACAATCCATTAAAAAATCTTATTTGGAATAAACATGATAAGAAATGGATTAATCATAAACTATTTAATGAAAAATTTGAACCTATTTATCCAGATTTATTTTATGAAAATAAAGAAGAATCTGAATGATATTTAGGTTAAATTAACATAATAAATTATGTTAATTAATAAATCCTATCTGTTAATTGATTACAAATAATTTGGAAGAAGCACTACACAGTTGAATTTATTGAGATAAGCAATTAAGTAATTAATTAATCTCTTAATCTCGCGCTTTGCTTCAGTGGCGTTTCCACTATTATACTCTGCGAAAGATTTTGGCCCAACCGCGACTAATAGACCAGAGAGATCCAGTTCTCTCTTTATAAAAAACCAGAAAGGATTATCTTTTTCATTATCTTTTATCAAAAGTAGCATCCAAGGATTTAAAGTCCAATCATCCCCCTCTGGACTAATCACTTTTTCGATTGCCTTTCCTGTTGAATATTTTTTTGACATTTTAATGGCTTTTGTAAGGCTATTAAAGAAGCTTCTTTTAATCTTTAAATATCCATCAAAGTAGCTACTTGCGTCATAAAGATCTAAATTTTCAGCGTTTCCATCTGAATATTTGATCAAAACTTTCCATGTCTTCATAGGATCAAGTCTTAAAATTATTTTGTACTAATTTCTTCTATATCTATTACCTTGGATATATTTTTAAATTTATCTAAAGAGGTTTTTAAATCTTTATATCTATTATCATTTAAACTCAAATTAAGATAGCATTCATATATAATTTCACTTCCTTTTAGAATCAAACCAGAAGTGTGAATTATTTCGAATTTTTGGATCTCTTCAATAAATTTTTCTAATTCTTCACTTTTTATATTAACTCCCTTTAAAAATATTTCCACTATTCTTTCTTTCTTAACTGGATATATTGTTAATCGTGTAAAATTCCTAATGTTTGACTGAATTATTAATAAGAATGGAAAATCACTAGAAGTTTCCTTTTTTGGTAGATCTATTAATAGATCCAAAGTTAAAGATTTATCAAATCGTTTAATGTATGCTTTAGAGAAATGTTGTTTTTCCATGATATTGAATAGCTTTTCTTTTTACAAAATTTATTGAATCTATTTATTAATTATTAAATCTTTCCATCTTTTTATAACTTTAATGGTTCCTGAAGTTTTTATAGGAGAAAATATCACTCTTTTTCCAGAAATCTCTTGTATTAAAGTCAAGGAAGAAATTATAATTTCTTTAGTTTGATTTGAGCATCTTACTATCCCATAATTCTTCGTTAAATCTAATTCTAATAACCATAAACCCGTTTTATTTGCTTCTTTTAATCCAAAATATCTCCAAATTGATTTCCAAATTGACTTTAAAATCTCATTTTGTTCTATACCATTATTATTTTCTTTAATAATCTTGAATAGTATATATCTACTCCGCTCTATTTTTCCGATTTTTGATTACCTCCCTTTATTATTCGAACTCCAGTTTCAATTACATTTTTATTTCGACGTAATTCTACTCTCTTCAACAATTTAATTACATTTTCAGAAAATCCATTTTTTGCTTTATTCAAGGGGATACCCAATAAAGTATTACAAATACTAATTAACGCTCTTGGATTACGTAGGTCATAAATATCATCAAAATTTCCACAAATAATATAATTATCTTTTAATTTTGCCATAAATTGAACAAATCGATATAAATACCTGAAATTTTTTGATTGAATTGTCTTATTCTTAACCAAAAGTGGTGCTAATGCAAATTCTATAAAAGTATAATTTTGACTCGCTAACGATATTACTCCAGGCGTTATAGTTTTAATTATTTCTGGCACAGAAAAAGATAAAATATCTATTCTTGAATCTTTCGCAGCTTGAAGTTGAATTTCTTTATTTAGAGTTTCAACCGATAAGATATATGGAAAATCTCCTAAATGTTCTAAATCTTTCTTAAATTCACGCAAGGAATTCGGTGTTAAATTAATACGATAAAAAATATTTAATGAGCTGATATTTTCAATTTTGTTTTTTATGTCAAGATCAATACTTCTTTTCCCATTCTTAGGTTCTATAATTAAATTTTTAATACCTAACTTTTCGCAAAATTCAACCTTTTTTTTAATTTCATTGAAGTTAGCTAAATCAACTCTTAATCTTGACTCAAAATAAGGCAATAACTTTGAAACCTCAGAATAACTTTTAGATCTTTTACATACTAGTTTAAGAATGGTAAGTATTGGTATAATAATAAAATTTTATTATAAATGAATATTTTGCATAGTAGAAGATTCTAATTTTTTAGTGGTTTTATTGTCTAAACAAAGAGGACTTAAAGATATAAGGAAAAAGATTGAAAATGGAACTGCTAAAGTAATTACAGTCCAAGAATTTATAGATCGTATAGACAGTGGCGAAAGCGTAAAGTTTGAAGATGTAGATATAGTTACAACAGCAACAAAAGGTTTAATGAGTGGGATAATGGGAATTTTTTCTTTTCGGTTATCCCCTCCAAAAACTTTAAGAAAATTCACTGAAATAGGTGTAAATGGGATACCAGCATACCCAGGACCGTGCCCAAATGAATATTTAGGTATTGCAGATTTAATTATTTATGGTACATCACAAAGTAAAACAAAGGAGAATTACTGTGGGGGCTCTCTTTTTAGAGAATTAGTTGAGGGAAAGACAGTGGAAATTATAGCTAAAAGTAGTGAAGGAGAAAGAATTGAGAGAAATATTACTTTAGGAGATATGCAATTTGCTAAACTCATGGGGACTAGACAAGCAATAAAGAATTATAACGCGATGATTAATTGTGAAACCCATAAAATCGATACTATTTTTTCTTGCCTCCCGTTTGAACCGAATAAAGCTGAAATTACTTTTTCTGGATGTGGTGCTTTAAATCCATTTGAGAATGATCCAGAATTTTTAAATTATGGTGTTGGTACTCCTCTCTTAGTTAATGGGAGTATTGGCTATCTTATAGGTCCAGGAACACGAAACTACATCGCAAAACCTAATATGATGACTATAGCACCAATGATAAATATGCAACCTCAATTTATGGGAGCATTCAAGACTTCATATGGTTTGGAACCAATTTGTAGTATCGCAGTACCTATTCCAATATTAAATGAGAAGATCTTCAACAATTTAATTCGCTCAGATAAAGATGTGAAATTAACAATCTTAAGTCTTGTTGGAAGGGAAAAGGTAGGCGAAACTACCTATGGAGATGTCTGGGATAACAATTTTTTAATGAAATTTGATTCCGAGGCATGTAAGAATTGTGAAAAATGTAAAGTATTAGATTATTGCCCTACAAACGCTTTTATTGTAAAAGATGGATTAGTTTCAGCAATCGATAGATCACGTTGTTTTAATTGTGGTAATTGTATAAAATTATGTCCTGATGCTTTTAAATTAAATTTAAAATCAGTTAAATTTGAAGGACAAGAAGTCCCTATTGTGCTTAGACAATCAGACAGATATGGAGCAATAATGTTGGCAGAAGAATTAAAGTCTCAGATTCTTAAAGGAGAATTTCCATTAAGAAATCCAACAGGCAAATTAGATTTTGCTGAATACGTAAAATAAACTAATTATTCAAATATGAATAATTGTTTGTAGAGAATTAATTAGATACAAATTTTTAATAAAATTTAACTTACATTATAAATACACGTTAATATGTCAAAGCAAGTTACCAATGGCGGGGATTTATTAGTTAAATGCCTTTTAAATGAAGGAATTACTAAAATGTTTGGAATTATTGGCGGAGAGCTAACACGTATTTATGATGCTATCGAACGATGGGGGCGTGAAGAAGGAATTGATACTATAATGGTTCGACATGAACAAGCTGGAGGTCATATGGCAGATGCTTGGGCTAGAACAACTGGGGAGATTGGAGTGTGCTTAGGTACAGCAGGACCAGGAGTTTCTCATCTAATACCTGCAGTTGCAGCAGCAAACGCAGATTCAATTCCAATGCTTATTATTGGAGCACAAATTGCACGAATGTTTGATGATTCAGGAATATTACAAGGTGGATTAGATCAAATGAGTTTAATGAAACCAATTACAAAATTACAAATCTCTGTTGAGGAACCTTATGAAATCCCATTTGCTGTACAGAGATGCATCAAAGCAGCTATGTCGGGTAGAAGAGGACCCGTCTTCCTGGAGCTAAGGGAAACTGCTTTAGTTAGAGCAGCTACGGAAGAACACTTAAAGACTATTTTAAAACCAGCGAAATATCGACCTTCCAATAGACCTCATGGAGATCTTGAAATGATTCATGAAGCATTAAAAATCCTCCAAAAAGCAAAAAAACCTATAATAATTGCTGGAGGTGGAACAATTGCTTCTGATGCTTCAGAGGATTTAATAAAACTCTCTGAAGTTTATAAGATACCTACTTTAACTACTGTTATGGGTATTGGTGCAATTAGCTACAATCAAAAAACATACGCAGGATCATATCCCTTGTCTAGTACCTTTCGTAGAGCAGCTTCAGAAGCAGAGGTTGTTATAGCGATTGGATGTAAATGGGATTATACAATACTATATGGAACTGCTCCTGTATGGAATCAGGATCAGAAAATTATACAAATTGATATAGATCCCAAAGAAATTGGAAAAAATAGACCCGTTGAAGTGGGCATCATAGGAGATGCAAAGGCAGTTATAAATCAATTCCTTAATCTTATGGAGAAAAATCTTCCGAAGGAAAAGATACCTCAATGGTCTGAATGGAATGAATACTTACAGGCAGCTCGTGATAATGATCGAAAAATTATTGAAAATCTTAAACAATCAAGCAAAAGACCAATGAAACCTGAGAGATTTATCCTCGAAATATTAGAATTTATTCCACCAGAGACCCAATTAGTTATTGACGGGGGTGATATCGCGCTTTTCGCTTATGGTCTGATATCAAATTTTCAAAGATATCCGAGGAGTACTTTTACTTCAATTGGCATGGGGCATTTGGGAGTGGGTATTAGTTATGCTATTGCTTCAAAATTGGCTAATCCTGATAAGACTGTAGTATGCATCAATGGGGATGGCAGCTTCTTATTCAATGTTCAGGAATTAGAAACAGCAGTAAGACTGAATCTACCAATAATAATTATGATTGGAAATAATTGTGCTTGGGGTATGCTCAAAACATATCAAAAGAATAATCTTAAAAAAAGATATTGTGATGTTGATTTTCCTCCTATTAATTACTCTGAGATCGCAAAAAGTTTTGGTTGTTATAGTGAGAGAGTTGAAAATCCAGAGGATATTAAACCTGCTTTAAAAAGAGCAATAGAGACAAAAAAACCGGCTGTAATTGATGTAGGTATTGCATTTGAATCACCTCCGGCTGGTAAATTCCTAGGATTATATAAAAAGAATAAAGGATTATATGAGAACTAAAAAATAATTCAAAATTTTTTAATGGTAATGAATGTGAAGGAAGAAAGATTTTTGAAGGGAAAAGTGGTTCTAATAACTGGTGCTGGAAGTGGATTTGGAAGGGAGATGGCAAAAATTTTTGCTAGTAGCGGCGCCTCTTTAGTTTTAAATGATATTAATATGGTGGGTTTAGAGGAAACTAAAGACATTATATTAAAGGATTCAGATGTTAAAATTCATCTAGCAAAAGCAGACATCTCTAAATCAGAAGAAGTAAAGAAAATGGCTGATGATGTTTTTAACATTTTTGATAATGTTTTTTTATTGGTAAATAACGCAGGCATAGATAGTGGGCTTTATACCTCTTTAAAATCTAAAGAAGAAAATTATGATAAAGTGATGGCAGTCAATGTTAAAGGGGCATGGAATGTAACTAAAGCATTCTTTAGGAGAATGAAAAGACAAAAACAATTTAAACCTATTGTTGGAAAAATTATCAATATTGCCTCCTGCGCAGGAACAGAGAATGGCTACAATCCTTATTTTGGGATATATAGTGCGAGTAAAGCAGCACTTATCGCTTTTACGAAATTATGGGCTCTTGAATTGGGACCAAGTAATATTACTGTTAATGCAATTTCCCCTGGAATTTTCTTGACTCCTATATATAAAAATGATCCAGAAATTATTAGAATGCTCATGGAAACGAGGGGTATAAAATTACCCATAAATAGGATAGGCGAAGCTGTAGAAGTAGCTAAAGTTGCATTATTCTTAGCATCACCAGCAGCAGATTATATTACAGGACAAAATATAATTTTAGACGGTGGTATGACAATAAGTATCAATAAACTCTAGACTCCTTGATATTGATCTAAATATAAATTTATTTTATTCGGAGTTTAAAAATATTGGTATAAAATAATTATTGTTTTTTTTAGTCCCCATAAAAGAGAGAAAGTTGAGAAGCCATTTGTGTCCATAAATTTGCAAACATTAAGTCTACTTTATATAAAATCACTTCTCAATTATTCTCTTAATTTTAATATGTTCTTAAGTTAAATCAGCATTAACTAATTACTTTTTATTACAATACTATTTAGTCTCAGTCAACATATAATGAATTTCAAACTAAATTACAATATGAATTAATATCTTAACTTTATTAGAATTTAGATTTATGTCTTAATACTTCAGTATCCCATGAATTTTATACGAAAATTAAAATACCAAATTTAATTATCACTTTTAAACAGTTAAATTGAAAAACTCATAGATAAGTGGCTTTAAAACCTTGAGAAAGATATTCCTTAAAATTATGGTCTGCTTAATATTATGCATTTTCTCTCTCAGTTCAATGTTGTTTATGATAGAAGGAAAAAGCGCTGTTGCTACTATAGACCCCGTAATTGGCCAAGCGCCTGTAATAGACGGTATTATTGACGGTAGTATTGATGAGTGGGAAGAGGTAACTCCAGTTTCCATAGAATTATATCAAAATATATCCATTCCTGAAAATGGTCTCCCAATTGAAATTAAAATATTACAACATGGAAATTTTCTGTATATCTACGTTCAATTCGAATTAGAGCCAATTGATTTTAAGGATGATCAATTTTTAGGGATTTTGGTTTCAACAAGCGAATCTGAAGATGAGGATGATTTTTTTGATGCAAAAATAGTACAGTTTTCAAACATTACGACAGGAGAATTAGAATATAATGATTATTATATTAATAATTCTGTATATTTTGAGGATGACGATAGTATAATTAATGGTAATGGAGCAGCAAATCTAGAAAATAATCGAATGACTTATGAATTTTCATTACCTGTGAAAGATTATAATAATACTGTTTATGATCAATTATTAGAAGCTCAAACAAGCTACGCGTTCAAGATAGTTTTTGGAAATAATCCATCATACCCAGAGGGGATTTCACATCAAAATATAGTAATTATTAATGTTAAATTTCCTCCAGAAGAACCAGAGCCATTTAATATAGAATTACTTTATTTTGTTTTATCAATTATAATTTTTGGAAGTATAGGCTCTATTTTTGGATTTTATCTTTATAAAATTGCTACATTAAAACAAGAAATTAAAAGAATGAGGGGATAAAATGTCAAAGATTAGAAAAAGTGAAAAAGAAAACCAAAATTCGAAGAGATCAACTAATACTGACGAAAAATTCGCTTATAGGACCGTTATTTTATCTGCTGTTTTAGCAGGTTTTTTTTTAGTAGTTTCTTTATTCTTTAACGCTGGAATTATTACCTTTTTTATGGATCAGGGAATATTTTTAACCATTATAGATATAATTATTAAAGTAATTGCGATATTATTGTTTTGTCTATTTATGATAATAAGCTTCGGCAATTACAAAGAATTAAGGGGTGAGCCAATCAAATTAAAAAGTATTTTAATTATTTTTATAATCTCATTATTACAATCTTTTAGAAATTTGATTGTATTTGGTTTTACCTTAGTGGGATTGATATTTCTGCTAATTTATCTATATTTTATCCATGAGGGTTAGAAAAATAAAAGTTTAATATTATATTTCAATAACGTGAATTTTAATTTGCTATTTATTGGTCATAGGGGTACTAGATGCGATTATGATGAAAATACAATTGAAGCCTTTGAAGTTGCCCTAAAATATGGGGCAGAATTTATAGAATTTGATATAAGAAAATTGAAAGATGGTAATTTAATAGTATTTCATGACCTCATGCTTAACAGAACCATAAAAATTCCTGGAATATTAAAAGATTTTGCATATCCGGAGATCAGAGATTTAAAAACTAAAATAAGAAATTGCCAGATTCCTCTATTATCAGAAGTTTTTGACATTCTAAAAGGAAAAGTAAAATTTCTAATTGAACTGAAAGATGAGGGAATTGTTGACGATCTATTAAAAATAGTTATAGATTACGAATTAATAAATGATTGTATATTTAGTGGGAGAAATCTTAGTGAATTAAAAATCATTAAAAATAAGCTACCTGAGAGTCAAGTTTGCTATAACATAACAAAAGGTAAAGATTTAAGTATATCAAAATTTCTTAAATTAGCCAATAGCAATGAATTAATTTTTAAACCTGATCTAATTAACCTAAAATCAAACTTGATTGATTCTAGATTTATCCAAACTTGTCATAAGAATAATATTATGGTTCTATCTTGGGATTTTTTAAACTATTCAAACCCCGTTGAAAAAATCAAAAGCATTATTAAGATAGGTGTAGATGGGATTCTTTTTGATGATTATAAAAATATTTCTGTTATAAAAGAATGGTTGAAAAAAATAAATATTTAATTATGGAGCTCAGCTGATCCAGAAGGTAAATAAAGAGCAATTTCATCCTCAGATATGATTTTAAACCATTTTTTAAATTCATCTTTGGATTTTTTAATATAATATGATTTTATTTCTTTTACTAATTTACCTTTAGAGAGTCCTTTTTTTGCAGGTTTTAAAATCAAATAATCAGAAATTTGTGATTCTACAGCTTCAATAGGGCCACAAATAATTTGAGGATAAAAATTTTTAGCATTAGGATCTAATTTTCTTATTTTTATACCAATCGCTAATTTTGTTTGAGCATTTTTTATAAGATTCTTCTTTCCAGTTATCATAAAAGATCCTTTTGGCAAAAATTCACCCGATGGTGGACTTTTCGAAACCTGATCAGGAAATACAAAAAATACATCTACTACAGTCCAAGATTCTCTCCAGGCTTTTGAATAGCTAGCTACAAAATCTGCCGTTTCTTTAATTGTGGTTTCTGGAATTTTTTTCCCTCCAGGATTTTTTACAATTGCTAATGGTGAACTTGGAAAGTTTGTATGAAAAACTAGATCATCATTTTCTAAATATTTCTTATAGATAAGTTCATTTGTGGTAGCATCTCTCCCTCCTATGACTAAGAATCCATCAGATGATCGAAACCAATGGAATTTTTCGTACCATTTCTTTTTTGGCTTTTTAATTAAAAATTCAATATCATTTTCAATTGCATTTTTTTCAAGCTGAAGTTTTTTGATTTTTTCTTTTGTATTTTCAATTGCGGGGATAGTACCCTTAACTTTTTTATCCGCTTTCTTTCCTTTAGTGTAAAGGGAGTTTGCATTTTCACCAATACTTTCATTTAAGTCTAGATAAACTTCTTCATTATTAATATTTAAAACTAATTGCTGAGTAGCAGGTAAGACTCTTTTAAAGAATTTCAAAATCTCTAAATTATCTTCCTTGGCAGAAAGCAGTTTTATATTGATTTCTTCCCAGTTATAACCTTTATCTTTTGCATTTTTAATTATGTCAAATAATCTTTGGAGATCATTAAAATTGGCATAGATAAAATCTCCAAATTCGTAATACTTTTTCTTTTTTTTTTTAAGCTCTTCCAAATATTCTAATTGATTATTTAAAATTTTTTCTTGAGCGTTTATTCTTTGAATAAGATTTTGATCTGAGGGTTTTAATATTCTAGCGGAATCAATTTTAGAGTAATATTCATCAACCGCTTCATTAAATGAAGTATAATATTTTTTATTATAGTTTTTGAATAGATTAAGTTCAAATGGTATAACATTAATTTCATTTCCTTCTGTATCAAGTAAAATATGAGCCTTAATATCTCCAAATAATAATTGATTTCTCAAATTTTTAAACTCTTCAAATAGTTTATCTAATTCAATATTTTTTAACTGCTCTCCTTTCTTTTTCTTGTCTATCTCTGCCCTAAAACAAATTTCTTCACTATATAAACCAGATATAGATATATTTCTTGCTAATATCCTTACAAGCTCGTTGTTAGAGTTTTCAATAATTTTTTTAAAGTCTTCTTTATTTATTGTTAAAAAATTTTCACCTTTCAGAGCAGGAAACGAATATTCTCTATTAGGTAAAACATCTCTTTCCCTAAATCTATTATAACTTTTTGCTACTTTAACTAAATTATTCTCATCTAAAATGATGTAATTTCCTTTGTTAAATAATTCAATAATGAATTTCCAGTTTTTACCCTCAAAAAAATCTAACTCTAAAATTAAAATCCTGTCAAAATTGTGCTGAGAAACCCGAAAAATTTTCTTACTTTTTAAAAGTTTTCTTAATGAAATAATGAATTGAGAGGGATATTTAGGAACTGGATAGTCATAATTAGTTAAATTAATACGAGAGTCGTTTTCAATAATCAAATTCTTTTTTCCTAAAGATTTTGTATTAATTTTTAAGATTAATAAATCATCAATTTCATACACATTTACTATTGTTCCATCAGAAATTGTTTTATCTAATTCTCTTGTAATTGTAAATACATCAAAGTTAGAAAAATTAGTAACTCTTTTCATATACACCATTTTATTAAAAGAATATGATATATAATCATTTTTATAATAAATAATATTTATAACAATAACTATGGTTAAAAAAGAAAAGCGTTCAAAAAGAATTAATATTAAACGAGAACGTCAAAAGTTAATAAAAGAAAAGAAAAAACAATATCAAATTCACGATCTACAATTAGATAAAAAATCTGAAAAAGATATAGATATAAGACTTCAGAAAGAAACAAAATTATATTGGATAAGGGCTATATCAGGAGCTTTAAGTTCGTTGATTGGGATATTGATTGGTATTTTAGGGTGGAAGTTATTAATATGGATGTTATGCTTTTGGTTTATAACTCCCTTTTTTGTAAGTTTTTTAATTTTTAGATATGAATATGATAAAGAAGAATGGAATTGGAAGAATATCATAAAACCGGGTTTGGGGATATTCTTCTTCTTATTTATGATCGTAGGTGTGATGACTTTTACTTTTTTAGCTTTTCTTTAAATTATTTTTTTAATTGAATCGTTTGAATTACCTTCTTCTCGATTTTTTCTCCAGAACTAAAAACAATTTCATCTAATTTATAAATACGATTACAATAAACGCATTGGATTTTTAACGGTTTTTCTTCCAAAACAGTAAATTCTGTATCTATTGGTTCTTTCTCAGAATTTGAAATGCACGTTTTATTTTGACATAAAATCAATCTTTCTATAACTTTAGGAATCTCTACTTTTTTCTTTTCTATAACTTTAGAATCCTCAATCAACGAAATCGTTGCGTTTGGGGAAAGAATAGAAATTTGTTGCATTTGTATTTCATTAAGAAATACACCCTCGATTTTAATTATATCTTTCTTATGATATTTTTTAGATGATACATTTACACCTATGGTCATAAGATCGGGAGACTCGTCTAAACCAGTTAAGTTGAGTATAGTTAACGCATATCCTGCATCAATATGGTCAATAACAGTTCCCTTTTTTATTTTATCTATCTTTAATTTTTCTTCCAGCATAATTCTATAAATAAAATTATATTAATTGAAAAAATTTTTGAAAAAGTCAATTTATTTCTTTATATAATAAAAAAGGATATAAAAAATAAAATAGTTGATATACTAAAGTTATATGATAAATTGTCATCAATTTCTAAATCTAAATAATCTAAAAATCCTATTATCAAAGTTCCTATAGTTGGTATTAAAAAAAAACCTAAAAGGTTTATGATAAAGAATTCTCTTAACAAGATTATTATAATTATACCAGACACAAATGCTGTTAGCATCCCTGCAATTAAACCTTCATAAGTCTTGTTTGTTTTTCGAATTTTTTTTTTCCCTATTGCTCTCCCAATTAGATTTGAATTCATATCTCCAAAAATTCCCATAGTCATAGATGTACATATGATTAACGGTCCAATAGGTTGAAATAGACCATATAATATTATAATGCAAAAACAACCAATACTCATTGAAATATGAGGACCAAGCCTCATATGTAATTCTTTTTTTCTTAGAATTCGATTTACCGGTTTTAAAGGATATAAATCCGGTTTTAAAATTCTTATAAAATCTGCTGTCAATAAACCTATCAAAGATATTCCTACTAAAGATACGACTAAATATTGAGTAAAAATCATTTTATCACCTTCAAGATTATATACAGAAAAAAATAAATCGGAAAAGAAATCAGGTAAAATTTGAAATATATAAATAAAGAAATGTTGTACTAAAAATCCTAATGTAAAGTAAAAGAAAATGATTGCTAAAACGACAAGATGGCTTAACTTTCTATAAATTTCAAATTTAATTGGTAATTGGTCAATTAGCTGTTTTTCAGAATTTCTTTGAAAACTTTTATGAAATTTAACTCTTTTTCTCTCCCGTAACATTAAAAAATAGAAAAAGGGTAAAAATAGTAGGATAAAAGTAATCATAAATATGTCAAATGGGAAAATAATAAAATCAATTGGTGATAAGTGTGAAAAATTAACAATTAACAAATTGATAGTAATACTCAATATTAAAATGACTGAATTTACAAAATTATTTTGATATGCTCCTTTTTCACCTTTTCTCTTTGCTAACAAAGCGATATATAAAATCATAAATCCATAAGCGTACAAAACGCTTCCGATAATAAATGATAATATATTCAAATATTGACTAACTCTCGAGGTTTTTATTATGAAAATTCACTTATTAATATTAAAATTTCCATTGAATAAAAAAGGTATTAGAATTTATATATTAAAAACTATTTTCATCGATGTTTGGCATTTCTGGAGAATTCAATGCTCTTTTGATTTCTTCACTAGGCAATTCATAATCTTCTAAATTTCCTATCATATATTCTTTATATGCTAGTAGGTCAAAATAGCCATGACCGCTAAAATTGAACACAATTACCTTTTTTTCATTGTTCTCTTGAGCTAATAGTGCTTGATCCATCGCTTCTTTTACTGCATGACAGGTTTCAGGAGCCGGAATTATTCCTTCTGCTTTAGCAAATTTTATTCCTGCTTCAATAATTTCAGTTTGAAAATGCATTTTGGCAGAAATTACTTTACTATTATACAAATTTGAAACCAATGGAGCAATTCCATGATATCTAAGTCCTCCTGCATGAATTGGATTCGGAATAAAGGAATGTCCTAATGTATGCATTTTTAAAATTGGAGCTCTTCTAGCAGAGTCCCCATAATCCCAGCGATAATCTCCTTTGCATACACTTGGACATGCGCGAGGCTCTACTCCTATTATTTCGACATCTGGGAGAATTCCATTTAATTTATCTCTTACAAAAGGAAGAACCATGCCTAAAAAGTTGGAACCTCCTCCCATACATCCAATTAAAACATCTGGATCCTCAATCCCAGCTTTCGCTAGCTGGATTTTAACTTCTTGACCAATAATAGTTTGATGTAGACACACAAAATTAACAACGCTTCCTAAAGAATATCTTGCTTTATCGCTACGCAAACTATGTTCTACAGCCTCAGATATAGCAATTCCCAAACTACCAGGATGCTCAGGATCATTATCGTAAAAAAGTTTCCCAGATGTGGTAAGTTTTGATGGACTTGCATGAACTTCAGCATTATAAGATTTCATTAAAATTTTTCTGCCCGGTTTTTGATGAAAACTTGCTCTAACCATATATACTGTACATCTTATATCAAATAAGTTGCATCCAAATGCTAAACCTGATCCCCACTGACCTGCTCCAGTTTCAGTTACCAATTCTTCAATTCCATCTTTTTTAGCATAATAAGCTTGGGCTAATGCAGTATTTGGCTTATGTGAACCAGTTGGAGAAACTGACTCATTTTTATAAAAAATTTTAACTTTTCCATTTTGTAATCCAAGCTCTTTCTCTAAACCAATAGCGCGGTGAAGTGGTGTTGGTCTATACGATCTAGAATAAATTTCACGTAATTCTTTTGGAATAGGAATAAAAGATTCTTGGGACACCTCCTGTAATACACATTCCTTTGGAAATATTGAAAATGCCATCTCTGGGGGCGCAGGTTTGCCATTTAACGGATTTACTAAGGGAGTCATTGGAGTAGGTAATTCAGGTAATATATTCACCCATTCACTAGGAATTTCACTTGGATCCAATAAAATTCTACTATTGAAATATTCTACTATTTAAATCACCTTTAAATTTTTTTTTTGATTAAATGTGTATCATTCTTATATTGGAATTCAACATAATTAATGCCCATCTGGTATTCAAAAATATTATTTTTTAGAATTATAAAATGGGAAAATTAGATGATCAGAATATGATTTAAACCAATGAAAAGAGCGTTGTTTAACGCCACTGCCACTGCCAACGGCAAAGAGAATTTATTTCAGTAGGCATGATGTAAAATCATATTTTAATTCTATAACATTTAACATGCTCATAAACTTATAAATTTAATCTTCAAAAGAGTCATAAAACAATTATCTTCCTTCAAATATTTTACTTAAGTTTTTGGATGCAACGCGCATAACTTTAACCGTTTTCATTAATGTGTCGATTAACGTTCCGGCACAAACGATAACTAACCGTCCGGCATTACTTATAACAATATAACCATTTTCTGCTCTTACAATGATTTCACTTAATTCCTCTTGAAATAAGCTTTGGATTGTTGAACTCCCCGTCATTAATAAAGCACTTGCTAGTCCACAGAATTGATCTCCATCGACTTGATATTGAGGAAGTGCAGAAAACGCTATTTGGTAGCCCTCTTGAGAGACTAAAGCAATAGCTTCGATATCTGCATTTGAAGTTATAAATGTAATCTGAGGACTTATTTTTTCAATATCTTCATTTGTAATTCCTAAATCAGAGCCAAATTGCATTTTCTTTTAAACCATTTTGATTAATTTATAATTAATATTTTTCTATTATTATAGAATTAATTAAAATGCATTTATTTATTTATTTTCAAAAAAATTAAAATTATCTAATTGAAAAAGTTGTAAAAATTCTAATAATTACGTCCAAAGGTTTAAAATTGATTAATTAAATCATTTTTATGAGATTTTCTAAAATACAAATTAATCAAAAAAGTAAAACAATATAATTATTAAGATATTTGAGATTTAAAGTATTTTAAATTTTATAAAAGTGCGAATAAATAACTACGAAAATATTTTCAGATTGCCAAAGATTAAAATTGTTTAATTTTATTTTTTATAAAATCAACTCAAAAAAAATCAAAAAATGATAACTACAAGAGAATCAATTAACTATCAATTTTCGTTGATTTTTGGATATTCATCTCCAAAAGAAATAACAGTAGGTGATGTGATAAGTCCCGGAAAATTAACAAAAGAGAAGTTAAATGAGTTATCTGAATTCGTGATTAAGTTTTTAAGAATGTATAACGCAATCTTACGAGATTATGCTGGGTCAGAAGTTTTTAGTATTGAATTTGAATTATTTAATTATGATGAAAATGATGCTAAGATAAAGATTTATCCCAAATCTATGATTTTAATTCCAGGGAGATATAAAGAATGTGAAAGTTTATTACTTGCCTTAAAACCAGATACAGGTTATTTAAATCCTCATAAATCAGGAGAAACTGTTAATAACATCAGTAAATTATTTTATGAGATAGAGGAATTTACAGATCACCCAGAATTAGGTCTTGATGGAAAAAAAAAAGTTTTAAGTCTATTTGCAAATCGTTTCAGTAAGAAATTATATGGGGATTTAATAGAAGACAAATGGAACAAAAAGCTAATTGGGATCAGTATTTCTCTACCTACAGAAAAAGAAATGCTAAATTCGTATGCTTCAATTAAATCTGATGTAAAATATTTATGGAATAAAAGACCAATTGAAGTGTCTTTCAACAATTCAAAGTATGTTAAAGTTCAAACTCCTTTTGATGGTCAAGCTTCTATTGAGCATCTTAAATATATAATATCTGAGCCAAGTGCTAATTTTATAGTCAATAAAACATTGAAATTAGGAACAGATCTCATTAAATTAGCCAACAATAGTAGTATTGACGAAACTCAAGAAAAAATAGTTCAATTTATCATTAGAAAAGTCAAAGAAAAAGTAGAAACTGTAAATGAGTTACAATCAGCTACATGGTTGATATCATATAGTAAAGAAATTCTTGAGAATCTGGAAAAGCAGTTTAATTTATTTGTACAATATTCGAGCGATTTTACCTCTTCAGGAGAAATTGGAAATATAGATGATATATTGGAAAAATACAAAAATAATATTTATCATAACACTATTAGTGAAAATCTAATTTTTAATGAAATATATGATATTGCCGAATTCTCAATTAACCAATCGATAAGTGAGAAGAAAAGTTTAAGAGCAGTTGAATTAAGTTCAGTAATCAAATATTTCTCAGAATTAACAAAAAATTGTTTTAATATAATTAGAGATTCTCTACCAAGATTCTTATCTTTCCGTCGAATGAAAATTTTGACTTATAATTTGCTTAAAAGTTTATTAGAGAAATTCGAAATGGAACAAAAACCTTCTAAAGTATTAGGTAGGACAATATTAAATAAGTTTAGAGAATTTATAATAAACCAAATCGAGATAAGTCCTTTATTATTATTAAAAAAGGTTAGATTTAGTGATGAAATATTAATCAAAGAATTTAAAAAAATAGTTAAAGGTAATTTAGATTCTTTTTTTAATGAGATCCAATTAAATATTAGTGATTTAATTGGTTTTATTGAAGTTCAACTAGAAAAAGATTCAAAATTGATAAAAAGCCATTTAGATAATTTTGAGAAATTTTCAAATGAACTCGATTTCCTATTAAGTTATATTTTAAGATATAGCACTATTAATCGCTTTCTAAAAGAGGAACCTGGAGTTGAAATATCTGATCCTGTATCTTTTGCAAATAAATTCCATCGGTTCTTAGAAAAAAGAATCGGAGGAATTGACTTGGTTTGGAAATCATATATTCTCGAATGGATTAAAGATTATGCAAAAAAATTTTTTAATATTGAAGAAAAAAGAGATTGGGTATTAAATGAGACCTTCTCTGATTTTTTAAATTATATAGAAGAGAGAGAATCACTTGAACAGATACCTGAAAACTTTCTCAAATTTCTAGATAATTATATTGGAAAAGTTTCAGATGGATTTGAGAGGGACGCTCTATTGGACTTCTGTAGGAAGTTTGAACAATCTATTGACATAAAAACGGAATTTCCGAAATATGTTAAAAATAAAATCGAAAAAGAGATGAATATATTAAGTCTAGAAAGTGAAACACTTTATCCAATTAATTTTTTCAGCATTAACGAGGAAGAAAGCTTTTACAATTATATTATAGAAACGGATTTAAAGTATTTTTCAAAATTAATCCCAAGACCAATATCATTAATTCTTAAACACGAATTAACGAGTGATGAGAAAGAATTATTCAAAGGAGATTTATTTCATATTTTAAATTTTAAATATTGGCACAATAAATCTAAATATGATGTGTTGGATAATTTTGAAGAGGTTTATAGGGAATGGTTAAAAGAAATCTTATAAGTGGTATAAAAAGGAAAACTACTGCTATAGAAAGTACCTCTAGATACTTTCAAACAGTTGATCTAATAATAAATCATTTTAAAAGAGATGCAGACAAACAAAAGATCTTTGAACTTATTCATGATAAATCAACTCTTAAAAATTTATTAAATGCAACAGCTGCAATTCATCTATATCACAATATCGGAATACGAGTACAAGAAAGTTTCCAGTCAGAACAGTTCACTTATGAATCTACAAGTGAATTAGAAATAAATGAAAAAAAGATATTAGTTGAAGAAATTACCTCCCTGCTAAAAAATTCATTCATTTTAGAAATTGACTTACTTTATAAAGTAATAGATTTAGAAAATCTGTTTATTAATTTATTAATTGAAGAGAGAAAATCTGAATTTCAAGAGATAATAAAGAAGAAAAAGATTAAGGATATAGAAGATAAAATCGAACTCGAATTGTTAGAAATTATTTCAAGATATCCTCAATTCTATTTTTATGATTTTATTGGTGATTTAATAGGATTAACTAATGAAATTAAGCAAGATATTCTAGAAGAAAGCTCTGCTTTTAGGGATTTATCAGTAGGGATTGAAAAAAAACTAGAAAATGAAGAGAAAGAAGACAAATTCATTGAACTCTCCACTTTAAATCGTTTAATACTTAAATTAAAAGAGAATTTTGAATTTAAGTCTCATAAAGAATTACAGGTTCAAACGATGCCAGTTAGAATGATAAAACGAAAAATTTTGGATTATAAATTTGATAAGCTTCCAATTTCTATCCCAGGTTTGAAAGCGTTTTATAAAGGGAATTTATTAAAAAAGAATTTAATTAAAAAGATCGAGTCTATATTCAAAGATGAAAGGAGAATCAATTATGACCAATTTGAAGAAGAAATGATAAATTTCCTCAGATTCGAAATTGTAAGTCAATTAAAAACAAATTCTAATGATTTTATTTATTTTCTGCAAAGCGTAAGCGAATCTGAATTTGAAGACACAATTTTTTCAATTAATAAAAGAGGAATCTATGATATTTTGCATTTAATTAACATAGATCATGAAATTGTAGAAAAAATCAAAATAAATATGATTCGATATAATATTAAAAAGCAAGATTTCCTTATATTGAATGATGAGTCAAGGAATCCAATAAATTTGGTAAAAAAAATCATATGTACAAAGAAATTACCATCCTTAAATACTGCTTTAAAAAATTTTGAGAGTACAGATCTGTTAAAATTAATATATAGAAACGATTCGGAACTCCAAGAAATATGGAATCTTCTGGAATCTGAACTAAATTATTCAATTAACGATTTAAGAGAATTTATAAGAAAAAAACAAATAATTGACAAAATTTTTTTCCAAGAATTAGAATTAACCAATTATTCACAGTTATTATTAATACTTGATTTCGAAGAAATTTTAGATAATATAGTAAAGGATATTTTTCTTTATATTTTATCTAAGATATTAAGACAACTTAGTAGAATAATTGAATTATATAGCAAATTAACAAATGATAAAACACTCTTTCTATTAGCCGTTAGGAATCTTGACGATACTTCTAGCTTTGAAGATTGGGTAAAAATAAAGCTTGAAGAATTAATAATTGAAAGAATAATGAAGCGACAAAGCGAGCTAGTCATAATTTTTGATGCTAATAATCAAGTTTTTCTTGTAAATGGGTTTATACTATCTCGTTTAACAGATATGCCATTAAAGGAAAGTATTAATAAATTGAGAAATGAAGACAGCCATATTTATGAGAATGTTGTTCCACTGAAACTTCGTGCTGATTTAATTTCTCCTACTTCTTACTGCTTAGCTTTTGACTTAATAAAGCGTTTTGAAAAGTTCGAAAAACAACGTAAATATAAAGTAAAAAAAATTCTAGAGTCGGAAGAGAAACAAAAAGAAGTTAAACAAAAAATTATTCGTGAGAAACAAGAAAAAAGCACCCTTAATTGGGTTGAACGCAGAATAACTTCTTCTCTAATGGGAATAAGTCGTCCTGGAATTAATCCCAACCAATTTTATTGGCAGGAAAAGGATACAAAAATAGCAACAGATAATATTAAACTCCATAGCGAATTAGATGGTAATCCCTTTGAAAAGTTCCTTGAATTCTACCAATTTGCAATACGAAAGATAAGAGATATGATTTCAGAAACTAATCTACCCGACTCTGCTAAAATAAAGAATAGCATATTATCAATTATTACTGAGGTTATGAGTAAGCGACTTAATCATCCACCAAAAGAGGAAGATATAGTTTCTATGTTAGATGGTGAGAGATATGAAATCTCCAAACAAATTGCCTCAAAAATAGGATTATTTTTAGACAAGGCACTTTACCTTAAGTTTAAAAAGAAAACAAGAACCACCTAAATCACTAATTTTAAATTGCAAAAATATTAAAACAATTTTAATTTACAATAATTACTATTTAATTTAGAGATTTTCATGTCGTGGATTAAAAAACAATTAAGATATTTGAAAGATACATTTTCACAATTGATTAAAGGTTTTTTGCTATTTTTCTTAGCTACTTCAGGTCTTGGAATTGCTTTATTATTTAGATACTTACGTTATAATGGTACAATAATTGCTTTTGTAGGAATAATTACTGAAGCTGTTGCCTTAATATTATGTTATTTCGTTTTTCGGAAATATTTTACAACAAAAGAAGAAACAAAACCTCCCGATATAAAAAAAGTAAGTTAAATTAAGCCGAATTTTTTAAAAAAAAATTTTCCCAAACTCGTTCTTTAATATTATATGTAACTAAATATTCTTTTACCTCTTTTAGTAATACATTTGGTTCAAATTCCCACATTTCTTTCTTATTAAAAGACATACATGTAAGTTTATCTAAATTGAACATTGATTTTAATAAAAGACCGTATGTAGCTACTTGTGGTAAAGAAAGTAAAAATTTCCCTTCTGGTTTATAATCGATAACTTTAATTGTATTATTTTCAATTTGAATTAAATCTATATGTCCTGTAATAAATTTATTTTCACTAAATCTTTTCCATATAGGAACTTCAATAGCTATGGAATCTGTATCTTTAATTAAAATGTTTTTTAATATTGGCTCATGACCGGGATCTTTATTGATATTATGATTTTTAAAATTTTCATAAACACTTTGAGCAAATTCTGGTAATTTAGATTTTGAATCAGAACGCTCAACAATACCCTCACGAATTAATCTTTTACTGAAACTCGAAATAAAAGCTGGTTTTATTCCTCTTATTTTAAATTGAGAAACTCGAGGGAATTTACTTGAATTAAAAACCGTATTTGGAATGTTTCCTTTATAGATTCTCTTTAAATAAGTCCCTAATTTAATAAAATCATCCTTATTCGTAGTTATCTGATATAGTTTAGCCCTATGATTAGTAATATTCCAATTAAACGCATAAGGAATATTTTGATGTATGAATACTCTCTTTTTTAACAATCTATTACCTTCATTAAAAGATTTAATAATAAAATATAATTAAGGACACTTTATAGAGTTAATAATGATAATTATCTAAAAAAGAAATCATATTAATCTTTTATTAAGTTTTAAATCCTTCAACGCTTATTTTTGAAATATAAATACATACTTATTAAAGTCTTATAAAAACTTATTGATAAAGTAAAAGCGGACCCGGCAGGATTTTCGATTGAATTAATATTTAATTCAAATTTTCGAACCTGCGACTTTCGGATTAGAAGTCCGACGCCCTATATACTCAGTTCCTATATAAAAAGAAACTTCCAGGCTAGGCTACGGGTCCTAATTTTTAGATAAGTCTAATTTTACTTCCGCAAAATAATTCTTAATTAACTTTTATTAAATTTTAAAAAATTAAAATTTTATCTTTCTTCTTAAAACAATAGATTAAGAAATTTTAGTTCCATCTCATTTAATTGTTAAATCTACAACTACTAAATCAAGCTTAGGTGAAAAAGCTTTAACAATTCTAGATCCTAAAATTTTATTAATAGACAAGTGTATCTCCTTTAATTTTACTTCTAAATTAATTAAGGCATTTTTTATCGAGTTAGGTTTTTCACAAAATTTATAAAAGTGTAAAACACCAGTATTTTGCTTTAATAGGAAACATGCTATATCAATGTATTTGTTAGATTTTTCTGGTAAATTCATTATTATTCGATCTACTTTACTTTTTAATTCAATTCCTAACTTATTTGAGGGTTCTATAAGTTTCCTGACATTAATATTAAAAGGATAAATCTTTCCTCTTAATTTATTTATTTTAATATTTTCTACAAGGTATTTGTAAGCATAGGGATTCATATCAAAAGAATAGATTCTTACATCATGATTTTTCGCAATTTGAACCGAAATAGGACCAACTCCGGCAAATAAATCTATAATTAACTCACCTTTTTTAATATCAAGTGAGCTAATTCTTCTGCGTTCATAAACTAATCTTGGTGTAAAATAGGTTTTCTTTATATCGAGTTTAAATGAACAATTATTTTCTTTATATAATGTTTCTGAGGAATCTTCTCCAAATAAAAGGTTTAATTCTCTTAATCTAAAATTTCCTTTTATCTCACTTTTTTTTTCATAAACTGAATTTACACTTTTATTAACCTCAATTACTGCCTTTGCAATCTCTCTTTTAATTTTATCTGATTCCACGAAATTTAATTGATTAATATGATCGAATTCTATTATTGCAATTTTCCCGACAATATCATAAGATTTTGGTGCTAAATTAATTATTTCTTCTGGTAAAGTATTTCTTAATGCATCTTCAATTGTCTTATATTTATATTTACTCTTTTTTTTTTCTTCTTTCTCAATAATCTCAAATTTAAAATTATTTGCTATTTTATTAAGAACTTCATTTTTTTTTCCCAACTTATCGGATAAAGGAAAAAAAACGTAAGTATTTTCATATAATACTCTTTTTTGTCTATCAATGATATTTTCTTTAGTAAATATCTTACCTAAAAAGTTTAATAGATCATTTGCATTTTTCCGGTTGATTTTGATATAATCCGATTTCTTAGCCGATGTTTTATTCATTTAATTCATCAATGGTAAAGATTATTGAGATTATCTTCTCAGGATTTGTTAATTTTTCAATTAATACACGATTTAATTCAAGTGAAGATTTGTTACAATTAATTAAGACAGTTCTATCACAGATAAAGTTACTTTTTCTAAAAACCATTGCATCTTTACTTAATAATTTGAGATCGCGATGCCCATATCCATAAAAATTGTCTTTTATATTATCAACACTTATGATAATATGAATTTTTTGACCATTTTGAATTAATTCTTTTAAATTTGGATTTAGATCAGAACACCCTTTGGATGCATTAATACCTAAAATGCATGTTCCTTTTTTTGAAAGATAAATATCTTTAGTAATTTCAATAGTAGTCTTATGAGAACATCTAATATTTTTATGGCCAAATGCATAAATTTGTTCTAAAATCGTCATTTTTTAATAATCCTTTTCCAAGAATTCAATGGCATGTTCAATATTATCAAATATTGAAACGCTTAAACCATTAATAGATTTTATTATGTCCTTTAATTCATTAAACAGATTATTTTGAAAAAAGTTAACAATTTCACCATATTGGTTAATATAGGATTCTGGTATTAATATAACACATTTTTCA
This sequence comes from Candidatus Hodarchaeota archaeon, assembly GCA_048887165.1. GTDB lineage: Archaea > Asgardarchaeota > Lokiarchaeia > Sigyniarchaeales > SOKP01 > SOKP01. The sequence goes on from JBHLJZ010000039.1 coordinate 28,067, forward strand.
TATTTTTTGCCATAATAATTTAGGAAAGTCTTGGTATTGTTTAAAGCATTATGATAATATGAAATATCTGATAGTGTTATTGACTCATATTGCCCCATGGGAAATGTATCAATTAATTCAAACGGGATGATTCCATAAGTTAAAGATAAAAATACGATATGAATATATTTTCTATGGATTTGTTTATTTTCATTTACTATATCCATCCATTGATTAATGCTGGGAGAATTTCTGCCTTTTATATCTAATTCGGGTAAAATTAGTAAGTATTTTGATTCACTCGGGCTTCTATAATTATTTGAAATTTTCTTCCAATATCTATATAGCAATGGTCTATTAAAACTTTCACTACTGGAAAATAACCGGCCATGTTTTTTGTAAACTTTCTCATAAATTTCTATAAATGGGTTAAATTCTTTGATAATTCTTGCTGCTTTTACTAGATTTGGATGCATTCGTATTCTTTGTTCGATAAGTTCCCAAAGATTTCCTTCTCTAATTGATTGTCTTATAGTTTTTAACTCAGAAAATGAAAGATATAGGTTATGCTTTGCTAACAGCTCAGTTCTGAGATCGTTACTACTATCTTTAACTTCTCTGGGAGTATAATTTGTACATATTGGACAATGACAAGGAAATTCTTCTAATTCACTAAGATGCTTAGTTCCTGTTGATAACGTAAAATAACGCTGTTCTTTAGCGAATAAGATATATGCTGCAGAATCCATTAGGTCACACCCACATCCTACGGCTAATGAGAAAAATTGGGGTAAACCTAAGCCAAACATATGTATCGGTTTATTAGGAGGGCAAATTTTTTTTGTAATTAAAAGATTTCTTAACGAAAAGTCAAATCTATAATTTAGAAATGACTTAACTAAGCCTCCTAATGCATATATGGCAAAGTCTAACTTACCCATCTCTATAATACTTTTTTCCAATAAATCCTGAAAATTACCTCCATGAATTGGCCCAAACCAGTAACAATCACTTTTTGTTCTCCTTTCAATATTTTCTTTTGCTCTTTTAATTGTAGTGTTAACTTTTAATTTAGCAGTTTCATAATCATCATTTAATTGGACAGGTATATCCAATATTACTGGAAAATCTGAACCAATTTCTTCCTGAAAAGTTTCAATGGTCTCCGCATCAATATCGAATTGATTATTATTATACATATAATATTGAAACGCTCCACTATCAGTCGCAATAATCCCATCAAAATTTAAATATTTATGAATACCCTTATTAATTATTTCATTTCTTAGATCTGTGTTCTGATATAGAATAAATGCGTTTGTAAAGAGACACTCAGAACCAAATTTTTTCAAATCCTCTGCGGAAATTAAATTAGAAAATGGATGAATAACAGGAAAAAGATTAGGCGTTATCATCTTTTTATTATTAACTTCTATTAAACCAAGTCGACCCAATACATCAACATCATGAATTTCAAATTTCATATTTTTTCAATTTTTAAACCTTAATCAAAAAATTCACTTAACCGATTCTCCTTAAAAATTTTTTCTAACCAATCAATTTGACCAGCATAATAATTCTCAATATCTTCTTCTTCAGCAATAATTCTAATTATAACATTAATCTCGGTTTCCAGATCTAAATCTGTTGTATCTATTTCTAATAATGGATTTTTAATTTGTTTTTTCATAAAATAATTAACACAATTTCCAAGAATTTCAGATTGTATATTTTCTACTATCTTTTCTTTTTTATAACCTCTCTTTTTTAATCTTTCACGCAAGATATCAGGATCACACCTCAAAATAAATGCATAATCAATATACTTATCGGGTACGATATCTGAAAAATGGCTTTCAATTATAAGGAACTCTAATCCTTCATTATTTAGGCTTCTTATTCTCTTTTCCAAGTAAGAAATTATCTTTTCCTCATCAATTATTGAAGTATCTCTTTGTTTATCATATTTTATAACAAAATTCTCTGAAATAGCTAACTCATTAAGAGTGATTACTTTAGCATTAATCAATTTAGCTATTTCTTTTGAAATCTTTGTTTTACCAGTACCAGGAGTCCCTGATAATACTATAACCTTCATAAATAATCATTGATAATATGCTTTTTTAAAAGAAAATCATAATTATAAGGATATAATAACAAATATTTATTATGGTGGGAAAGGGGGGCTTCGAACCCCCGACCTCACGGTTATCAGCCGTGCGCTATACCAGGCTAAGCCACTCTCCCAAA
>JBHLJZ010000040.1:0-29743 GCA_048887165.1 Candidatus Hodarchaeota archaeon
AAATAATGTGCTTATTTCTTATAATTTAAATATAAATATATTAAATTTAACAATAAATTAATTGATAATAGATTATGCTTGAAGGAAAATTACCGACTCAAGACAAAAATTATAGGGGATACCCTATCATTCTTATCTCTTTTTTGAAAGTAGCAGTGGCCTTTACATTAGAATTATCGATTCCATTATATTATATCCAGGAAGGACTTGATCCATCAATTATTGGTATTATTGTATCAGCAACTTCTATGATATATTTATTCTCTCCTCTCGTCCTCAATAGGTTTTATTTAAAAATTGGAATAAAGCGATCTTTGCTAATTTCGGTAATAGGAACATTAATGATACAAATTATGTTTCAATTTTCCTTGAATCCTGCTTTAGTTTATGTTTTATTAATTTTTGAGGGCTTTTTTGCTGGGTTGTTTTGGCCGGTATTAATTACAAATATTTCATTAATTACTGGTTCAAAGGAATATTGTGAAGATAATTCCTCAAGAGATAAATTGATGAGATTCTATAATGGAGGTTGGAACTCTGGTGCTGTTTTTAGTTATTTAGTAGGTACATTATTACTTTTCCTTATTGAAAATTTACGATTAATTTTCCTGTTGACTTTGATATATAGTATTATTCTTTTTTTGTTCACATTACTATTTCAAGATCCTAAGTCTATTGAAAGTCTTGAATTCCAACATCCTATTAAAACAAGTTTAGAAACTCAATGTAAAAAGGAAAAAATTGAATTTCCTAGAATACTCCCATTATATCTCATTGGATTTTATGGTTTTTTAATAGGAGCATTGCTTTTACTTTATCCAATAAAATCCGAACAGTTAAGTTTTTTTCTCTATACCACATACTTGCTTAATTTTTTCAGAATGACTGCTCAAACAATTTCAATCACTGAAAGCTCTAAGCTTTCTATAAAACGATTCAAATATTTAATAATGATCTCTTTAATAATATTAGCGTTAAATTTCGTAATTTTTAGTTTAAATACTAATATTTTAATTTTTGGCATCCTGTTTATTATGTTTGGAATTTTTGGATCGACTCTTTACTCCTTTTCTTTTAAGTTAATTATTTATCGAAATATTGAAGAAAATACATCTAAATATAGCAGCTATTTTGAAACATTAGCTGGATTAGGATTCTTCTTATCACCGATCATAATAGGATTCATTGCAGAATTTAATGTCAATCTCGCTTTCATATTTCTTACAATTATTTCAATTCTTACCGTAATCTTTTTCATATCCATAATGAAAAAAATCAAATCCTATTGATCACACAATAATTTTTAGATTATAAAGGAAAATTACTTTTATTTGTAGATTTTTTTTTACAGTAGAAAAGATTATGAGTTTAAATCCAAATAAATTACATGTCAATTGCCTTGAAAGTTGTAAAGTAGGAGAGAAATTTATACCTCGAAGATACACTCTAACTCATTCAGATTCTACAGGTGATTTGTTCTTAACTATTAATTGTGATTATGATGAAGAGCAAATTTCTAAATTATATACTCGCTTTATGAGGGATGAAGTATTAGCAGAGTGGATTGAAGCCAATAATCGATATGAACTCCATATATATGTACATGTTAGTGGAGGTTTTGTTTTTGGATGGGCAAAATTAAGAGAAAGAATTTTTAAATTCCACATGCCCCTTGTACTTAAAGCACTGATATATGGAGATAAAGAGTTGTTTGATTCATATCCTACTCTTAAAAATGCGCCTATCTTTGTTCATTTTAGTTCAAAGAAAGAAAAATATAACAAAGTCGAAGATTATGGCAGAATAAAGGAATATAATGTATTTAATTTATCTTAATTGCTCAAACATTATAATTAGCTAACAAATCTTCAAGTGCATTTGCTTTAATCTTATCAAATTCTCCTTCAGAGCGCCAAATAATCTCCCCTTTTTTATTAACCAGAAATAAATAAATTGTATTCTCAGAATTTATATTTAATTCTTTTTTAAATTTTGATTTATTTATATAGGTAGTTATTGTTCTTTCCCTTACTCTCTTATTGGGAATACCAGCTCTCATCCCACCATCTATCATAAACCTCATAATCTTATAGCCATTGCTTAAAGTAGGAACTTCATAATATCTAAAGTTGGGATATTTTTTTTCAAGAGTATTTAAATATATACTCCATTCATCAACCAAATCTTGATGCCAACGTCTAAAAGGAATAATCACCAGATTAAGCTCACCTTTAAGACTATAAGGTAATTCAAAATTTTCAAATTCTAAATTTTGTCCGGAAACTTCTGGAAACATCATTTTCAATAATATTATTAGTCTTTTTATATTAGAATGATGGAACTGGATATAAAAAAATTGATATAATGGAAAATTAGACTTTAAAGAGTCTTGTTTAATAAAATAATCTGAAAGTAATCGAATATTTACATATTATTAGTTTCAATATAATAAGTTTTAATAAAACCGTATCTCATCTGGATGAGGATTATTATCTTCATCAAAATGATATGAAGTTGTTCTAACAGCTTTGAGATTTTTTAGGTTCTTAACGGACTTTGGAACATTTACCGAGTGGCCTGAGCAAAGGTATTCTAAATCTCTTAGCAAAATGACTGATTCTGGGACTCTATTTACGTTCCAAAGGCTCACGGATATGCCAACGACATGACCGTTTTTCAACACATAACTTGTATCAAATTCACCACATAAAGCGCGCTCAATACTTTCACAAAATTTTTTTATTTCATTCCATTCGTGTCCATATTTGCCGCCTTCTCCTATCTGAAAAGGATTTCTAGTAAGATATTGATAACTCATTGCAGGCGGTTCATGGACGGTTAATGTTTCAAGATCTAGGAAAAATTGAGCTTCCTCTTTTACTACATGGTGTAATTTTGCGTAACGTTCAAGAATTCTATCTTTTATTTTTGAAGATATGCTCGAATTTAAATCATCTAACATTTTATAAAGAGAAGTTACTAAATATGCTGAAGTGTCATTAAGCGCAACCTCTTCGATAATTGGATCACATTTTTCAGGAAATAATTCTATCAACGCTTTAGCACATGCAGTCCTCACATTTTCAGATTCATTGAATTTTATTTCTCTCCGCAGTATATTCAATACTTTAGAAGACTTTGAACTTAGTTTTATTAGGATTTCTATACATCTGGTATGAATAAATTCGGATTTGCTTACATTAATCATTGAGATTAATTTTTCTTCTACTTTTTGTTTATCAGTGAGGCTTTCCATATATTGTTTATATATCTTGTATGGATTAACAGGTAAACTGTCAATTATTTTTTTTTCAATTCTGTTGGAGAAATCATCATTAAATTCTTTATGAAGCGGATTACCAGAGACATCTATTGATTTAAAGTTATTTAAATCAATAAAGGATTGAGGAATCTCTTTAAAATTGCAGTTTCGTAGATCAAAGAACTTTAGAGAATTTAATTCCTTAAAACTTTTAGGTAACGCATCTAACTTTTTACATCCCTTTAAAATCAAAGTATGAAGAGAAGTTAACTCTCCAATATTATCAGGAAGTTTTTCTATTCGAAAACATTCTCGAAGGTTTATTCCCTCTAAATTAGGCAAATTTCCTATAGATTCTGGTAAAGAAGTGATGGAATCGCAGAAACGTAGATCTAATAAAACAAGTGATTCCAAATCGCCTATTGCTTCTGGTAGATATTTCAAATTCTTCCAAAAACACAATTTTAAATGTTTCAGCGATTTTAATTTTCCTATACTCTCAGGTAAGGTGAATGCTTTTCTACAAAGATTTCTTATCTCCTCAAATGAGGTATCAATAATAGGTGTATAAGCACCCCTAGCAATAGAATCTATATCTTTATCATACTCTCCTAAATCTAACATTTCAAGTGATTCCAAATTACCAAGTTCATCAGGAATCCATTCTATTGATTTACATCCACTTAAATTTAACTTTTTAAGCTTTTTTAAATTCTTAATACTTCTAGGCAACTTTCTAATAGGTATGTTTCGCATATTTAGAGAGCAATTAGAATCTCCGATCATATTCCAAATTTCTAATGATTTAAGATCACCAATAGATTCTGGAAGTAAAGTTAGGGAATGTGTTCCTAGAAAGTTAAGTATTTTGAGATTTTTCAAGTAGCCAAAACCTTCAGGTAACTCCTCTATCCAGCCTGTTAAATGAAGTTCCTCTAAAGAAGATAGAAATCCAATATCTTTGGGAAGATTTCTTGGACCATCAATGTATAAAGTTTTTAGCTCTGAGAGGTTTCCAATTGATTTGGGGATTTCTTTTACCCGTTTAATAACTAAATCTTTTATATGTCCATCCTTGGAAGTAAATCCCATGGTTCTTTTTCTTACTGGTTGCATAAACCTATCTGTTTCAAGCAATCTCTGGCCTTCCCTTATATAATGGGGCATAAAATTTTCGTATTTAGATTTAAAAGTTTGTAATTGGACTGCTGAAGAAAAATCAATCTTGGGGATTTTTTTTCCAGACAGTTTTTCTAAATCTTTTATAAATTTAGATTCATGCTCATCCAAGGGAGTCATTATAGCGATTTCTCATAGATTTTCATGTTCCGTAATAAATTATATATAAATAATCTCATATTTAAATGAGACCTCATAAACAAATTTTCTAAACGCATTTTCAATGACCGATATATCAACATATATCGCAACCGATACATTTTTATATTCGTGTTTTCTAAGGTTACATAACAAAAAAAAATGGTGAAGTTAAGCGTATGTTTTTTGGAAAGCGATTTTACGGACATAAATCGGGTCAAGTTTCTGGGTTAGATATTCTTGTCCTTTCAATAATAGAGAATTTTGACGGAATATCGGGTTATGACCTCATTCAAGAAATAAACTCGAAATTTCGAAGGTTATGGAGAGCTACTCCTGGTACTATATACCCCTTACTGAATCAATTAACAGAGAGAGGATTTCTTACAATTGAAGAGATAATGAAAAACAACCGTGAGCTAAAGATTTACAGAATTACTAATGAAGGCAAACAAAAGTTACACGAAGTCTTAAAAAACAATCTAGCATCAAGTATGGGCACACTTGGAGATTACATAAGAACCGTAATTCAAACTTGGGTTCCTAACGAGGAAAGTATCAATGAGGCAGTCTCATGTTTTCCTTTCCATTGTAGACCTAAAATCAGAGAAATCGATGAAAATGATTGTTCTTTACGCAATATTGAGCGTATCGAGCGCCTAATTCAAGATCTTACCTTTTCAAAAGAGAGGTTATCAGACCGTTTAGAAGATATTGAGCAACGATTATCTCATTTTGAAGAATTAGTTAAAAAACTCAAGAAAGAGAGGGACGAAAACATGAAGATCATAGATATTGTCGATGACGATGAGTATACGCAGGATTTTTGACTTCACTAAAAAAGAAAAAGTAATCAAAATAAAAGCAAAGAGGTAAATAAAAATGTGTCAAGAAAAGCATCATGGACCCCATGTCTGGGCAGGTTGCGGTTCCTTCTCGCCTAAGGATGTTGCTAGAATGAAACGGATGGCAGGTCATTTCATGAGAAATTTTATGGGAGGATTTGGTATTCCATATAACATAGAAGATCTCGGAAATGAATATTTAATCGTAGTACCATTACCAGGTCGTACTAAGGATGATGTGGAAGTATCACTGATAAATAAGAATATCAATATTAAAGCAGGGAAGCCTAAAGTACCGGAATATGAGAAAAGAGAGGAAAAACCAAAAGAAGAAGATTTTCCTTTTCCATGGAAAGGTTTTAGGTTTATAGACGTTAATATGGACATTCCATTACCCGTAGACGCAGACGAAGAGACAATTAGTTCTAGAATGTCAAATGGACTATTAAGAATAACTATGGGCAAAAAACCTGCTAAACATATTGACATAAACGAAGGGGGAAGTAACTAAGAAAGGAGTGCTTTAGATAAAAGATATCTCTGATTCGGAAAGAGCTTTCTTGCATTAATTTATTCTAAAGCACCCCAAATAATATATTCTTTTTTTTATTTTTTAATTTTTTGAAATTATTTGATTAAAAAACTAATAAATCTACAATTGAATTCGAAATAATTTTTTTATTTTAGGAAAGTCGCCACCATGTAGCATAATTATAAAGGAAGTAGATGAAAGCAATAAAGAAAAATATTAAGAACCCTGTAATAATCATTAGTAGTACATGGATAGAATTATTGATTTGATTAGACTCTTCCATTTTCTTTTCTAAAATTTCCAGTTTTTCAATAATTTTTTCATCATTCATAAAATCACTCTTTATTGGATTTATTTATATATATTAAACTTAGATTTCTTTAAGATGTAAAACCTAATTCAATTATTAAAAGTTATCCAATATTTTTCATATATTTAAATAAGAGGAGTAAAAACGTTGGATTATCAAAAGATTTATTTTCATGTAATTCAATGTATTGTTAATAATAATATAAACAAAAAATAACGTTAGGTATAATGAATGGACAAGAACGTAAACAACCAAGAACTCACCCTGTAAATTATGTACTTCTCGCGGTCTCATTACTCATTTTTGGAGGGTTGGGATTAATTTTTATAACGCAGATGGAATTACAAACCGGATGGGTTTGGGATGAGCTTAATAATGAGAATTCAATGGAAATGTACATTTTGGAAGGTGATGACATAAACCAGGATGGATTTCCAGATATTATTGCATATACCGATGTTGAGAGACTTGATAATAATGAAGGTAGGCCAGAAGATAAGCCACAATATGGTGGAATTTACGCATTAGACAGTATGAATGGAAATAAACTATGGGAAAGAGATATGAATAATCCTGTGAAAAAAGTATTTCAGATAATGGATTTAGATGACAATGGAATAAATGAGTATTTCGCGAATATCGCTACAGTGGGCCCAGATTGGATAGACCATCCCTTTAATCCGGGTGAAAAAATTCCTGATGTTTATCCTGATATGTATTCAAACAGACTTATAAATGGTACCAATGGAGAAGATATACCAATTTTAACTGGAGATAACCTTAATTTTACAAATTACTTTATTCATGATTTAGTCCCTCTTGCCGATCTTACCGATAATTTGCCAGATCTAGTCATGATAGAGTGTGAATTAAAACCCCCTTCTACGAATGAATATTATTATAACATTTCGAGTTATTTTGCTAATGGTACGAAATTCGACACTTTTTATTTGGATATTACATGGATTGATTCACATCATATTATGCCTGCAATTGAGTTATTTACTTATAATTCAGAAGAACATATACTTTTTCTAGATAAAGATTCGATTTCCTTATTAAATACAAGCTCACCATTATTTCTAGATCCTATCTTTAACAATACGGATGTAAAAGATACTGGGGATTTTACTGTTGTTGAAGATTTAAATGGTGATGGATTTTCTGAAATTCTAGCAATAAATTGGGATGGTAATGTTTCAATAATAAGTGGTATAGATGGAACTATTATTAGGAAATTCATAGTTTCAGGATATGATAATTATTATATCGATTTATTAGGTAGTAATGAAATTGATAATGAAGCCTTCGTTTTAATTGATGCTAGAACGTACCACCCTTCTACACAGATTCAAGAAGTGCATTATTGGATATTATCAGTTACTGAAACAGCAGAAGAAGTAATCTGGGAGCAAATTCACGAATCTGAAAACGAACCACTGGAAGTTTTTGTGTTAGATGACGATTTAAATGGAGATTCTCTTAATGAAATAGTTTTATTCGAGAGAGTTAGGACTGTTTTAGGTACTATGGAGACTGATCGTTTTACTGTTCTAAATCCTATAGAAAGCAAACCCTTAGCTATTACTAATAGTGAATATGGCGGTGAAGATCTTATTACGATTCAAGATATAGATGGAGACGGTGGGAAAGATTTTACTCTAGCTAGTTATGACAGAGTTGTGACTTTTTCATCTGCAGATCCAGCAGGTATATGGAAATCTCCAAAATTTCCCCTAGGTTTCCCCCTCTTTATTACTCTTATAGTATTTATGGGTATTGGATTAATTTTAATTGGGTTTAAAGGTAGAAAATTAAGTTACCGTAAAACAAATGTTAAGGAGCATAAACTCACAATTGTTGTAAATACTATTGCAATAGTAATGATGTCTCTAACATTTGTTTTATTTTTAGCCCAGTTAAACATTTTCAATAGGACTCTTATTCTTGGTGATAACATGACTAACATAACTATTTTCTTTTTAACTGTGATTATTACATGGTATGGCGTCTTACCTTTAACAGCAGCTCTTTATAATCGTTTTGCTCCAAATTTTGCCTTTATTTTTATTAGACTACGCTCATTATTTTTCAAAATATCTAGAAGTTATAATCATGATATAATTGTTTTAGATATGGGAGAGAGAAAAGAAATAGGGACAATTATTCAATTAAAAAGAATAATTTTACCACTATTACTTTCAATCGCAACTGGATTTTATTGTTATAATACCTTAGCACCTATCTTTGGATATCCAGATAATTTTGAGGTATTTGGATCAACTGAATTCTTTCAATTCATGAATGGATATATGCTTTTATGTGTTCTTCCAATGATTTTGGCCTTTCTTGCATTTTCCTTCTTTATTTCAGGCAACTTTCTTCTAGATGACGCTGGAATTGTCTATTTTCGTCAATCCAAGAAACATCGTCAACCAGGTGATATTGAACCGATAAGTATTTGGGCACAATCAATTATAAAAGGTATAGCTGGTCTTTCGGCTTTAATTACTTTAATAGGCTTTTTATCAGCAGTAGATTTCTCAGGATTTTTTGGAGAACAATTTGAAAATGCTGGACAAGCTATAATGAGTTATACATTTGGGGCTCTAATAATCATTGTATTCTTCGCTGGTATTCCATTCTTAACATCATTTTCTTATGTACTATTAGCAGGTGAGATCATGGAGTTTTCAATGGACTATAATGTGCAAAAACTGTATTCGAAAATGAAAAAATCAGGTTATAATATCACGCCTCGAGATATAACCAATATATACCCCTCAGGCACTCAAACGTTTAAAAAAGAAGAGTTATCTAACACCGAATAAAATTATTCCTTTAAATTTTTTTTTATTTTTCTAAAAATCTCACTTAAACCAGTACTATTAAGAAATTCTTTTATTTTTGAATCGGTTTTTGAATCAATTATTACTTTAGATTCTTTTATTTGAATTTCTTTAGATTCCATTAAAACTTCACCACAATATTCACAAATTTTTTGATTTTTTTCAAAATACTCTTTTTCACAATAAGGGCATTTCACAAAAATAATTAAAAAATAGAATTAAAAAAAATTTTGTAAATTTTATCGTTTTAATTTTTTTCTTCTAAAAATAGTATATCCGATTAATCCAGAAATTCCGACAGCACCTATAATTAAGATTGTATAGAAAATCCAATCTGAATTTGTGCTTATTATTTGATATATTATATTATCATCAATATCTTTTACAGTAAAAGATGATAAAGTCCCTTTAAGGCCATACGAGAATTCAACAGTATAATTAGTTTCCCCTGTTTGTTCGAACCTGAGGCTTGTAAGACCATTAACCGTGTTAACTGTGACATTTTCACATCCTAATTCATTAACTAATTCTAATGCGTAATCAGAGAATGGTTTAGCTAGTGCTAATCCATTAAAGGCAAGCTGCCATAAGAATTCATCTGCTGTTAGGTTTGGAAAGGAATATCCTGCCATTTGAATGGCGAAATTGCTGTTAAGGTCTTCTGCTAGGTTGTTATAATCTTCTAACATTATTTTATATTTCAATGGATTCTGAAGTATTAAGATTCCCTCGCTATAACTTGGTTCTTCTTCAAAAGCTTCATCGTTGAAATTCCAAACTGCTTGTAATCCATACCACAATAAATAATCACTAGTATAATTTGCATTAATTGTAGTCTCGTTATAGCCTTGGCTTTCTAGTAATAAAAATAATGCTGAAGATAATATACCATTAAATATTGTAGATAAAAATACAGATACAAAGACGTCATAAGTTTCCCATGTTATATAATTCCATCCCATTACAGTTTTTTTGCTCTTAGCATCCGTAACATCGGCATCACCTACAAACCACTCATTGGGTGTGGAAGAACTATTGACTGTGGATTTCCAAGCTGAATCATTATAGTACTCCACATTAAATTGTTCTGTTCCTTTTTTTAAAGCCACTTGATAAGTTACACCATAAACCGTAGTAGAAAACATACCGATAATAATTAGACTAATTATTGATATACTTAAAATCTCAACCTTAGTTTTATTTTTCAACATCTTACAATTGCCTCCGTTTAAATAATAACGCTGCTAAAGCGAAAAAAGCGATTATATATACGATAAGTAATGTAGTTCCTGTTCCAATACTTGGTGTAAGCCATTGACCAAATGTGAAGTCTCCGCCCATGCCCCCAGGACCCATTCCGCCAAAAGAAAACTCAACATATCTGGGATCTGGAAAGGTTTTTTCAAGCACTGAAGTTATAAGGTTACCTAAATATGAAAGAGAGTATAATGGTTCAAATGCATCTTTAAGTACTAAGGTTACAATTTGATCTGCAATATTTAATCCGATAAGTAGGATTATTAAAGTAATTATTATCGTAATATTTACATTTCTTAGAAATGAGCTAAATAGTGTCACAAAACTGCTTAATGCAATCACATATAATACCGCAAAACCGAAAGAGTAAAATAATCGAACGTTAATTGGTCCTCCATAATAATAAAATCCAAGAAGTGCAAGTAAAAAATAATAAATTGCAACAATGCTTACTACTAGTATCAGATTTCCGAGATACTTCCCAAGTATTAACTTATATTTGTTAATTTTAGGAAAGACAATAAAGCCTGTTTTTTTATCAAATTCAGAACATATAATTCCTGAGAAAAATAAACAAGCTGCAAACAATGTTATGAATGAAATAAAACCTAATCCCCCACTAAAAAATTCTGCTTGAGTGTCTGATAATAGATTTCCAGGTATTAATTGCAGGAGATATCCTACCAAAAAAGCAACTAAAATCACTACACCTAAAAAGAAATAGAATTTCTTCTTCTGCTTTTTCATTTGAAATATGACTGTGTAAAGTATTGGTTTTAATCCAATGCTTATTTCGCTACTAATTTCCATCTCTTAAAACCCCGCTATTTGATTTTTGTTTCCCTTCTGGTTGATTACCTTTTACCATTTCTGAATAGACCCTTTCCAATTGAGAAGTTTTTGGCTGTGTATATGAGATTACTGTAAAATCTGATTCGAATTCCTTAATTAATATTTTAAGAATTTCTCCTTTTGATTCAGTTCTTCCATCATAGAAAATCTTTATTCCTTGATGTTCAGGATTATATTTTATAGGAATTTTTGAAATTGTCGGATCTAAATCTTGATCTAGATAAGAATTAAGTCTTTCAGTTAGTTTTTTTATTAAAGGTTCTAATTCTTCAGGTTTAAGAGGATTAAGTAAAACACAATTTAATTCACTAGTTTTTAAAGTACGTGCCAAATTCTCCACTGTATCAAAGCCTATGATTCGACCATAATTAATCATTGCAATCTTGTCACATACTTCAGAAATTTCATAAAGCATATGTGAAGCAACAAATATTGTTTTTCCTAGCGATTGAAGGTCCCTAATGTATTTCCGAATTTCAATACGCGCTAACGGATCCAATCCAGTTTGGGGTTCGTCTAAGATTATAATCTCTGGATCGTGAATAATAGCCTGAATGACTCCTAGTTTTTGCGTCATTCCTTTTGAGAAAGTTTTAACATTTTCATATTTCCAATCAGAAAGTCTAAATAGTTCTAAAAGTTCATCAATTCTATCGTTGATTCTATCTTTCGGATATTTTTGAAGGTTAGCAAAATATCTAAGTAGTTCATAAGCGGTCATGTTGTAAAAATTTGGGATATCAATTAAAAAGCCAATTTGACTAACTGTGGTTGAAACTTTTTGTAAATCTTGTAAATCGCTATGGTTAGTTCTAATTAAGATTCTTCCTGAGTTTGGCCTTAAAATTTTAGCAATCATTTTAATGGTAGTTGTTTTTCCAGCACCATTAGGTCCTACTAATCCGATTGTTTCGCCTCTGCAAACCTCTAGATTGACCTTATTTACCGCAGTAAAATTACCGAACTTTTTTGTTAAATTTTCCAGTTTTAGTACTATCTCTGACATAATTTATTTTTCAATTTAGTTTTATTTGAGTTTTTCTTCACTTTTTTCCAAAAAGTGAATTTGTTCTTCAATATTTTGAAGTCTTTTCTCCATCATTGATTGCACGAATTTTAAGATTTTTAACTTCTCTTCTTTTGATTTACCTTTTAATCTACCTGAGAATGGTCTTAAAAAAGGGGGAGTTTCACTGTTTTCTTCTAATAAATCATCTGAGAATCCAAACGTAGAAGCCATAATTGCTATCATTGAGTCTCTCATTTCCTCCTCGGTTTTCATTAGATCACTTAAAGCTTGTTGCCCATTTGTGGTTAATCTATATATTTTTTTAGTATCATCATCATCTAGTGGTGAAACTAATTCTATCAGATTTCTTTCCATTAAATCTTTAAGAACTGTATATATAGTTGAGGTTGTTGGTTTCCAAAAACCAAGAGTCCGTTCTTCTATTGCCTTGATAATTTGATAACCATGTGAAGGTTCTTCTTTTAAGACTAATAGCACTAAAGTGCTAATAAATCCCTTTTTCATTGCTTTTCCAAGTCTATTGACAAGCTCTTCAGTCATTTTCTTATCAACTCAAAATATTGAAATTAACTATATATCGATAACTGATATATCAATTACTGAGATATAAATCTTTTGATTATTAAAATGAAGTGTCTAAGCATAATAAAATGTCAAATCTACTTTTTATAGAAGATAAAAATAATATTTGGATTGGCCATTAAAGCATTAATTACTTCTAATATTGATTGTTTTTTAATATTATAATAAAAAAGATCAAGTATATTAAGATTTCAAAACACCAAAAAGATATTATTTTTAGGGCTTCTGGAATGTATTATCGTGGTATCATATTCATATATTATTTTGGTTTCGCTCCTAAATATTAAAAAAACGATTTAATAATTCTCAAGGTGGTTTTAATAAAGCTTATAACATGTCATATTCCCGAGGCATATTTAAAAGGTATTGAAGAATTAGTACATATGAACCTTTATCCTAATCGATCAGAAGTAATTCGTGTGGCTATTAGAGATTTACTTAAGACAGAATTAAGTACAATTCTACGGAAGGAATAAATCTTTCTTTTTTTCTTTATCTTATACAATCTCAGATACTTTACTTTAATACTTGAACAGCAATCTAATTTTTATATACATTCAAAACTAATACTAATTATATGCTCGAGATATTAATTTGGGTTTCTTTATTTTTAGGAGGGTATCTTGTCATATTTTTTGCTGTAGATGTGTTTTTAGATAATTTAAAGAGTTTATGTTTGATTTATAAATTATCTCCATTTATAATTGGGCTTTTAGTTCTTGGAATTGATCCAGAAGAATCGATTGCATCGATTATAGCAGCTATAAACCGGCTTCCTTATATTTCAATTGGAAATGTAATTGGAAATTCAATATTGTCTTTATCTTTATGTTTTGCACTTCCTACTTTTTTTTATAGAATAAATCTAAAATCGATCTCTCATTTCTACTTCGTAATATTATATTCATGTGCTGTTATGATTTTGTTTAGCTTCTTAGTAGAGTTAGGATTATTGATATTTGGCTCTGGAGCTTTATTATTATATTTTGTTTATATTTTTAAATCCTTAAGAGATATCTCTAAAAAAGGTAGACTAGAAGTGATTGAAATCAGGAAAATTAGTGATTTAAATAAAGAAGAGAGAATTTTAGAGAGTTCTAAATATAAAAAAATAATTCTGGTTATCATAAGTTTGACTTTTATAATTTTGGGAGGTGAATTGCTAATTCTTTCAGCTGAAAATTTAATCGATTTAACTGGTTTAAGTCAGGAATTTTTTGGACTCATAATTATAGCATTTGTAACTAATGTTGAGGAATTAACATTAGTTTTTAAATCGATAAAAAGAAAAAGTATAGAAATCGGTTTAGGTGGAATGATTGGTAAGGTGATATGGAACTTATCATTTACGTTTGGAGTTAGTGGAATGATTGCCTTAAATATTGAATATAATTGGTTACTTATGTTTAATTGGCTTATTTTGGTTAGTTTAATAGTCTATTATCATATTAGAGCAAGGAATGAATCTACAAGCTTGATTGATCCCATAATATTAAGTGTTTTTCTCATTGTCTTCATTATCTTCAATCTAATAGCAATAGGTTTAAACTGAATAATCATATCCGAATGATTTAATCTTTTATTATTTGAATAATTATCTTAACTGATGACTTTTACTCATTATGATTTCGAATATTTTGATGTTCATACTCATTTTTTCCCGCCTCAGATATTCGAGGCAATTTGGGCGTTTTTTGAGCAGAGAGATGATAAAAATCGTGTTTCAGGTTGGCCTGTTAATTATAAATTATCAACCAATGATTTAATCAAAGTTTTAAAAAGTAAAAACGTTAAATTCTTTACAACTCATAATTATGCTCATAAAGCAGGAGTAGCTGAATATATTAACAACTGGACCAATGATTTTGTAAAGTTAAACGAGAATATAATACCATTTGGTTGTATCTGGCCAGATGACAAAAATAGGTTTGAGTATATAAAAAAAATCTTTGATGAATATAATTTTTATGGTATAAAGATTCAACCATTAGTGCAAAAATTCTATCTTGACGATGATAGGATGTATAGAATATATGATTTAATATACGATAAAGGAAAATGGTTGATGGCCCATATAGGTACAGCACCATATAGAAATGAGTATGTTGGTTATAATAATTTTATGAATTTTCTAAAAAAATATCCAGATATGAATATAATAGTTGCACATATGGGAGCGTTTGAATATAAGAAATTTTTAAAGCTCTTGGATAAACACCAGAATCTTTATCTGGATACAGCAATGATATATATTCCAAATAATATTTTTCCAGAACGAGGGTCTAAACGTCCTAAACCTAAGGATTTGATATCATATCAAGATAGAATTCTTTTCGGTTCTGACTTCCCAAACATTCCTTATAAATATGAAAATTCCACAAAAGGGCTTTTAGAATTTGATCTTCCAAGGGACTTTTATAAAAACATTTTTTATAACAATGCTAAACGAATTTTCAAAATAAATTGAATTTTTTTATTAATCTATAGTTTATAGAATAACTAAACTCATTGCCATTATAAACATTCCTGTGATTATCCCTAATATAGAATAATGTTCTTTAGCTAAAGAGCGAGCAGCAGGTAATAACTCATCTAAAGAGATATAAACCATAATACCACCAACAACTCCTAACATAGCACTCAATAAATAATCATTTATAAATGGAAAAAGAATTAGCCAGGTGACTATTGCTCCCATAGGCTCACTCATACCAGATATAAAGGACCATTTAAAAGCTTTTTTCTTATCTGCAGTATAGGCATAAATGGGAACTGCTACAGCAATTCCTTCAGGTATATTATGTAATGCTATAGCAATAGTTAATAAAACTCCCAATTCAATTTCTGTAATTGTACCAATGAATGTGGCCATTCCTTCGGGAAAATTATGTATAAAAACTCCAAAGAATATAAAGATAGAAGTCTTTACTAAATTTACTTTTGGTTTTTCGCCTCGATATCGGTGTCTTTGACGATGACGATGTCCATAATGCATATGAGGTTTACTTTTACCATTATGGTTAATCAACATCTCAATAGACTCCTCAAATTCATATTGATGGGAGACTACTAAATCAATAATTAGCATAATAAACATACCTAGGAAGAAAAAAAGGAGTCCCATTAGAAGTCCATTGGTCTGTATGCTTTCTTGTAATAATTCTACAAATGAAATTAGAACCATAACTCCCGCCGAAAATCCCATAATAAAAGAAATAAATCTAGGGCTAGGTCTCCTCATAAAAAACGCGATAAAGCTCCCAATTGAAGTTGAAAGACCAGCAATAAAACTCATTAATATTCCAAGTAAAAATATTTCCAATTTTATTTCCTTTCTTTAAACATTATTACTGAAATTTATTTTTTTATTATTAAAGTATATTTATAATATAATTTTTGATAGATCTACAAATTTAAAGGGACATTATTTAAACATTTTATAACTAAAAATATATATGATTTAGCTATCCCTAATTGATTATAAATTTTCTTCCTATTTAAACATTATGAAACTAATAAGAGTTAGCTATTAACCCAAATTGTTTAGATTAGAGGATGTATAATAAGATTATTTAATTAGTTTTAAGTAAACAAGAGAAAATCCGTCGTATGTTATAATAATCAATAAACTAATTTTATGCTGATACTATAAATAATATAGATACTTTTCATTATTTAAATTTTATAATCTAAGAATAGGTAATTCTCAATGAAACAAATATCTTCAGCAGATAAACTTTTTTTTTTTGAAAGGAATTTTTTTACTTTAGATGGTTTATGGATGATAGAAACCGAGAAAGAAACAAATTGGAAGACTGCGCTAAAAATCGATCTCATTGTATGGAAAAAGTTATTAAAAATTATAATTCGAAGGCTGAGAAGATATTTACGAATAAAGAAAAATAATTTGGGAAATTTAGTTAATATTCTTACTTTTAGATGGTCTATAGAAGGATGGGATTACAATATAATAAGTTTTAACAAAAATACAGTAGAAATAAATGTTAAAATATGTCCTTATAAATTTGCTATGGATCGAAATCCTAAACGAACTAATAAGAGTGCACTAATATGTAAAAATATGTGTATTCCATTTTACGATGCCATAGTTAGAGATTTTAATCAGGAGATTAAACTAAAAAGAAATTGTTATATGGGTTTAGGAGATCCGTTTTGTGATTTTAAGTTTGAGTCAAAAGAGTCTGTGTCAGAAGAATTTAGTTTCGATTTGAGTGAATATGATAACAGAAAAGTAAGTTTAGAGGATAAATTGTTTTATTTTGAAAAAAATTTTCGTACTCTTGACGGGTTATGGATAATAGAGACTGAAAATGAAATAAGTTGGGATATTGCATTGAAATTGGATATTATTGTTTGGCAAGAACTCTATAGAATAATTTTTCGAAGGGTAAAAAAGTATTTGAAAATCCAGAATAATTCACTACTAGATTTGGTTGAAATTCTATCATTTATTTGGAATTGTGAAGGAAATTTTCATGAAATTATCAAGAAAACTGATAATGAAATATTAATTAATATGAAAACCTGTCCTTATATTGAAGCAATGTTACGAAATCCTCAAAGGCATGAACGAGTTATTTCAATTTGTACTGATATGTGCATTCCTTATTTTGAACCTGTTGTAAAAGAATTTAATCCAAGAATAAAGCTAATAAGGAATAAGTTTATTGGATTAGGAGACCAAAAATGTAATTTTCACTTTAGATTAGAATAAATTTGAGTAAAAAAGGGGATAGTTTTTTTAACTTCAGATATTAAAAATTTTTGTTCGTCATCTGAAATTGTATAAAGTTGAAAAATTAATCTGTCTAATTCTTTTATTATGGTTATAATTTTCTGATTGATAGTTCCATTAGTTTTTTCAAAATTTTCAATGATTTCATCTACTTTTTGACTAATAGTGGTTTTGAGTTGTTTATCTGAATTTTTTATGGGGAGATGTCTTATCATATACTGGTTTAAATTTATAGTTGTATTTTTTTGATTATTTATTCCAAAGATACAGTAAAATTGAATTAAAATCGAGTTTAAAAGAGCACATAAATATTTTAATTCTACGCTATTGTCATTAAGAATAGAATATATCGATGAGGTGAAACATACAATATCTTTAGTGAAAAGTGCTTGAGGAATGATGTTATTATGCTTAATTAGTAACTTTGGATTAGTATAATATTCATAATTTCTTCCTTTTAAAATTTCTGGTTTAATTTTTTCAATATTAAAAGATTTATTTTTATTAAAATAATAGTAATTAAAATCATCTTTAGCATATAAGAACAAGCAAGAACCCTCTGTATTAGGATTAATTACTTTTTTTATTTGTTTCAAACCTTTTTCTTCTTCACCCCTAATCATTTTGGGAAAATTTCTTATATTTAAATAGTTCAAATCTCCCGATCGTTCAATTTTAGATATAATTTTATTTATTTTTTTGTTGGCTTTAATTTTTATTCTATTTAATGGAATTGTCTTGGAATCACAATAAGGACATTTACTTTCAAATGTATAGATAAAAACTTTCTTAGTTTTATCACAGAAAGGACAATAAGAATTAATACATATATTTAATTTATCAAAATTTTGATTTTTTAATATAATAATTTCTTTATTAGGATATTCGAAAATTTGTAATTGTTTAACCTCATTAATTTTTTTTTCATATAAAATGATTTGAACTTCATTTGTTGCTTTCTTAAATAAATTTGGACCAATATCAAATATTTTTAATAAATTTGATTTTGATAAAAGCTTATTTCTAAATTCTATATAACTCTGTCGAAGCAGAAAGCTCTTGGGAACCAAAAAACCAACAATTCCATCACACCAGTTTATTGCTTTTAAAAGATAAGCACAATATATATCATTATAAAATAAATTCTCATCTTTTAAGAATGATTTTTGATTTTTTGTTAAAATATTGCCGTAAGGAGGATTTCCAACCACTATATCAAACTTTGTATTAATTTTCGAAGTAATACTATCCTCAATTCTAATATTTGAACATAAAATGTTAAAAATTTGATTTAAATTTGAATTAAAATTTAATGAGTACCATTTTAACAATTTAAGAATTGTTAATTTAATTGCCGCGTCACTTATATCATATCCAAAGAGGTTATCCATAAGTTGAACGCCAATTATTGAGGATTGGCCTCTGAAATCTAATTTTTTTATAGTTTCGTATAAAAGATCGACAGCACTCAATAAAAAAACTCCTGACCCACAAGCAGGGTCGCAAATTTTTAAGTTTAACAAAAGTAATTTAATTTTATTCTTTAAATCTTCATCTAATCTTAGGATCTCATTAAAATTTTTGATAGGTTTTATATTAAAACGTTTTTTTAATAAGAGACAAAGGGTTTCGGAAAAAATAAAATTAGAAATAACTTTTTTTGTATAATAAACACCCTCTTTTTTTCTATTGGTATAGTCTTCTAGGAAGTCATTTTCAAGAGATTGAATTGAGGATAAAATTCCAGAAAATGATCCATTTTCTTTTAGTTCAAGATTTTTTTGAACCTTGTCAAATAAATTATTTATTTTAGGACTATTAGATAGGTTTTTCATATCTTACATTAATTTTAGACTTCTATTTACATTGAACATTAATAATTTTATTGATATTTTTATATATATGAATTTATCTTCTTATACAGTATATTCTTTACCTTTTTATAGTTATATTTACTTTATATATTAGGAACTATGACAGATAAGGATGAAGAAGAAGATTATTATGGAGTAGCACCAGTCAAACCTATTATAAAAAAAATGAAAAAACATTATGATAGGGATCCAAAAGATTGGAGAGTTATCGGATCTAAAGATAAAGATGGTAATTATGATACTTTAATAACAAAAAAGCCTGATACTTATTGGCTTAAATCAAAAATGTTAAGTCCTTACTCTTCATTAACTATGGGGTCCATAGTTCGTAATATCGATAAAGATATTAATGAAAAAACAGATAAAGGAAGAATTCTATCACCTGATGAGATGTATCGCCTTTTTGGAATGATAGTTCCTATTAAAAAGGACCAAAATATTGTTGCAGCAGGCATTGAAAAATACTCACAACAACATGGAGATTATTTAAAAAAACTAATTCATGAAAGTAAAGATCCTAATTTAGGTTTTCAGATGGCAAAAAGAATTGATGAAGAATTTACTAAGAAGCATCCTCAAAGAAAGAATTTGTATATTTAAAGAACATAGATTAAAAAAAGAGATTCAATAATAGGGAGATTATAACTTATTTTTTAATGTTTCAAGATCTTCCTTACTTTTTATGATTGGAAGATTATTAGAATAGTTACTTGAATTATTAATAAGTTCTTTTATTAAGGCATTCATTTGATCTGGGCCAGACTTTCCTTCAAGAGATTTTGCAAACTCTTTTAAAGATAAGACATTCAAATCTTGAACATAAAATGAAAGTCCTTTCTCAACTTCTTCAAGGAGAAATTGAAAAGAAAGGTCAGCACTTCTTTCAGTTTTCAGTAAAGGTTCGTCAGGATCATCAAAAGTATATGATACCTCTGTCCAGCGAGCTCCACTAGAATCTACAGGTACCATGCCAAAGATGTAGTCCGAAGTATAAAGCCAAATAGGAGTACCATTATTATAGGATGCGTCAACAATGCCTTTAAATTCGTCACTCATGTTAAATCATTCATTAGGTAAAATTTTATATTTCTGTTAAGTATATAAATTAAGAAAGTATTTTTAATTTTATAATTTTAGAAATCCTATTTGAATCTTATCTTTTCGATATAATTATGGAAGATTTTATAATTATCAGAATATATTTATAAATATGCGAAGACTTGATTATGCAAACTTGAGCGATGAAATTCAAAAATGGATAAAAAGTTATGTTAATTCTGCAAAAGCACAAGGAGTTATCGTGGGTTTAAGCGGAGGGATTGATAGTGCGGTTACTGCTTCTTTATGTGTTAATGCTATTGGTAAAGATCAAGTTATAGGTTTGGGGTTGCCTTGTGAATCCATTTCACAAGATATGGAAGATGCGAGTTTGGTTGCAGATATTTTAGGAATAGAGTTTGAAATAATTGATTTAACATCAGTATATCATGAATTTTTAAGTACCGCAAATAATAAAAATCAATCTAATCAACTTTCAAGGGCTAATTTAAAACCAAGAATAAGAATGATGGCATTATATTTTATCGGGCAGACAAAAGGTAAATATTTAGTAGCTGGAACAGGTAATCGTGCTGAATTAGCAATTGGATATTTTACAAAATACGGAGATGGAGGAGTAGATTTTGAACCATTGGGAGGACTGTATAAATCTGAAGTTAGAAATATCGCGAAAATTTTAAAGGTACCCAAGAAAATTATTAATAAACCACCATCTCCTGGATTATGGGTCGGGCAAACAGATGAGGGTGAAATTGGAATGAGTTATGATACTATCGATGAGATTCTTTACAGAATCGATTATCAATTGAGTTTCGAAGGATTAAATAAGAATGAGGTGGAAAAAGTAAAAAATATGATGAAATCAGCAGAACATAAGTTAAAAATGCCTCCATTTTACCAAACAAAGAAATAATAAATTAGATATCCACTTATATACTTGAAATAATTCTTCTTATATGGTTTATCCGCGTTGTTATATCATTTAACCTTTTCTTAAGAATTGAATTTTGTTTCTTGTATTCCGATTCCGCAATTGAACCCTTATTATAACTCAAATCTAATTCTTTAAAATTCTTTTCTAGCGAATATCTTCTTCCCTCAAGAGCGATCAGTTCTTGATATAATGTATCCTTATTACTTGGTAATTCTTCAGCTTGAGAAGTTTCAAAGATATTATCAGTTGAAGGTCTTCCGCTATTAAAGTCTATGAAAGGACTAACTTCATTCTTTTCTTTCGAGATATTGGCTTCTTTAACTTTTACCTCATCTTTTTCAATATTTATAATTTTTTGTTCAATTTCTGTTTTAGATTTTGATTTCACGGATGTTTTTTCTCCAACTGAGGCAAAAACATTAAATAAATCTTTAGCACTTGATTGAATTGATTCAGATTCTATCTCTTCAATTCTTACTGAAGCAATTTTTGGTTTTTCCATTGAAACACTGATTTTATCAGAAGTTTTTGGGGACTTGGGTACATCTAGCGGTTTTTCCATAATAACTGGTGTTACTTTACGCTTTTCTGTGATTAAAGGGCGATCTTTAGGCTCTTCAATAATAATAGGTGTAATTGTAGGAGTCTTTTTTGGTATAGGAGTTAATTGTTGCATTTCTAGTTTAGTTGGTTCAACATGAGATTCTTGAGGTATAGTTGTTAATTTTTCTTTTATTGATTTTTCTTCTTTCGGTTTTGTGACACTGCTTATTTTGGGAGTTACTGAAGGTTTTTTAATAACTGGAATTTTAATCTTTGGAGGTGGTAATCTACTTTCTTTTTTAGGAGTAATTTTTTCAACTTTTTTCTTATGACTCATACTAGCAAGAGTAGCATCTTTTTTCTCTAATTCTTTTTTGAGTTCTTCAATCTTTCCTTTTAAACCATCAATTTCCCCTTTAAACTGCTCTGAAACTTTATCAACAATTTGTGTAAGATCTATTTCTGTTCTTTCAACTACTGGCTTTGGTTCGACGGTTGGTTCTTCTTCTATTTGAGAAGTTTCATGTTCAGTTTTATGTTCAGGAATTTTTAGCATTTTTTCAATTTCCTTAGGAATCGATGTTTCGGCAAACCATAAATCAAGGGTGTCCCAATCTTCCAAACTTTTTAATATCTGTTCAATTTCACTGTCAAACTCAGGATCTGGATTTGTATTTTTTAACTTTCGAAATAAATCAATTAAATTTTCTCTTGCTTCAATTTCATCATCGGGAGATGGTTTCCCCTCTACCAAAAATAAATAAATATCCTTTACTTCTTGAAGCATCGATTTAAACTTTTCTTCTTCGCTCATACGGATTAATAGAATGATTTATTGCTAATTTCTAGCTTATAATTTCTCTTTATGTATTAAAAAACTTTTCATTAATTTATTTTTTTGTAATATCTTGAAAGGGTATATTTGAATCTATCTAATTTAAGAAAGGTTCCAAAATAAAATTATTAATTCTTGAGAGATTTATTAGTTCATTTCCGAGCTTTTTAAATAGATGATAACATATGGATTATCTATAAGAGAAAATTTGAATAATATAAATAGAGGAAGACGTTCATGAGTAAAAAATCAAATATTGATCTACCTGAAGTAATCAAATCAGGTTCTGCTCCTGGAACTAGTACTTCAATTGCTTCTGCAGCTGCTTTGCTTGGCGCAGATCTTGTAGTAGTTGCTCTTGCTTGGGATAATCCTCCTTCTGAGGGAGGAATTATTACAATCACTTTCTTAATGTTAATTTCATTTGTAGCTTTTATTAATGTTATGCACAGTACAATGAGGGCTGAATTGTTAATAGCTCGTATAGGCATGAAAGAGATGGATGAAGAAATTAGAGGTAAAGATTCTCGAGAATTAATCCGAATTTTGAAATGGCTTCGTGTTATGCATGTTTCTGGATTACTTTTTACAATGCTTGCATTTTGGATTATCAGTTATAAATATTTAATCAGTATTAATGGATATAATTTCATTATATTACTTCTTCCATTCATTTTATTCATTCTATATTGGCTGCCTAAAATTATAGGTGTCGAAAGAGAAGTAACTCTTCTATCCCGTGAATCTTTAGTACAGTTTTTAATTCAAATTGTTTTCCTTATTCTAATTTGCTTAGATTTCATAAGAATTATTACTATATTCTAATTAAATTTTTGTTGCCCTAGATCATTTTTAATAACCAATAATTTTAAATAAAACTTAATAATAACGATTCCTCACTCCATTGTTTTTTTTAGTTTAGAATTTTAAAATAAATGACAAGAGGGAATTAAATGGTAATAAATACACATTGTCATATTGTATGTAAGGAAATTTATTCTGATGGTTTTTGGGATGGATTAGCTGAGGGAACTGCAAAAGCAACTGGTATTCCAAAAGAAACCATCATGAAGGAGATGATGCCACAAAATTGGGCGTTAAGTGGCGCTGTTTATTCTCAAGTTATGGATGATGCGGGTATTGATAAAGCTTTTATTTGTCATCCAGATTATGGTAAATCCATTCTTGGTGAAGCTGAATGGTCCATCGAAAAAGTAAATAAATGGTATATTGACCAGAGGGATCAAATGCCCGATAAATTTGAAGTTGTAGTTGGTATTGATCCTCGACGAGGTGATGAAGGCATAAAGTTAATTGAAAAAGCTGCCGAAGAATGGGGTATAAAAGCAGTTAAAATATACCCACCTTGTGGATTTTATCCCGATGATCCAAAATTTGATCCGTTCTATGATAAGCTACAGGAGTTAGGACTTATGTTACAATCCCATACAGCCGCTTTAACACACCCTTTCGTAGAAAATAAATACGCTAACCCCATGTATCTTGATCGAATTGCTGCAAGGTTTCCCGATCTAAAAATCTTGATGGTCCATTTCGGTGGTGGGTTTACAACATGGACATTAGGAGCCATTGAAATTATGGCAGGAAGAGCTAACGTTTTTGCAGAGTTCTCAGGGCATCAAGGAGCCGCTTCTGCCATGACTGAATATTGGCTAAAACTCCTACGCTCAATTCTTGACACTAAAGCACTGTTTGGTTCACCACTTAAAGAACGAATCATGTTCGGTAGTGATTGGCCCTATTTGCTCCCTTATTTTGAAGAGAAAGCGTGGGTAGAGTTTTTCAAGAATATACCTGAAACAGGAAAACAATATGGACTTAAATTCACTCAGGAAGAGATAAATTTGATTCTTAATGAAAATCCTAAGAAAATCCTCAATTTATAAATATTAAATTATTTTTTTTTATTAAAAAATTCAGTTTTGTCTCTCCAAACTTTCTTCTCGCTTGTTTTATCACCCATAAAACAATAGCAACAATGATCAATATTTAATGAAAATATTGAAAAAAGCAAAAGGCTATATTTATGAAGTTTATTTTTTTTATAGAATAATTTTTTGCTTTATAGGGAAAAAAGGGGTATTTTATATTGAAAACAAAAATGAAAAGTATTTTTATTTTTTTAATGCTATTTCTGATAATTATTTCAATTTCTACTCAAATAAATATGAAAAATTGTATTGAAACTGCTCAAGAGGATTTAAAATTTAGAACATTTGATTTAAAACAAGCAGGATTTTGGAATAACTTTACATTTATCCATGTTACTGATTTAAATTGGACGATTGCTAATGAATCTGATTGGTGCTCTGGTTCAGGTACTTGGGGTGACCCCTATTTAATTGAAAACATGATAATTAATGCAAGCGATTCTCCAACTGGTTGTGGTATTTGGATTGAGAATTCGGTTAATGTATATTTTAAAATAAGAAATGTAACGGTATTTGAAACTACTAATGGAATTAAATTAGAAAATACGAATAAAGGAAGCTTAGAAAACAATGTTTTATCAAACAACATAGAATCCGGAATTTATATGATTAATTGCATTAATAATACGATTTCGAAAAACCAACTGATTAATAATGGAATGTATGGGATATATCTCTCCTCAAATTGTTCAAATAATAAAATAGTTGGAAATGCAGTAAAAGATAATGGTGCAAGTTTTGGAGATGCTGGAATATATCTTACAATTCTTTGTAATGACAATGAAATTCGGGAAAATAATATATATGATAATTATGTTTATGGTATAAATCTTGAAAATTCTTGCGAAGGAAACTTGATTTATAACAACACACTCAAAAATATAGTATCAAATCAGCAAGATTATGGTATAAGATTATATAGCGCTTGTCATCAAAATAATGTCTCAAGAAATTTATTTGAAAATCTTGATAATTATGCAATCTATTTAGTTACCTCTGATGGAACTTCAATATCAAATAATCAAATAATAGATATATCTACTGGAATGTGGATCTTATTAGCTGATCAAAGCGATATAACTAGTAATTCAATTTCAGGTGGTTCATTAGGAATATCAATTAGTGGTTGCTATGAAAATAACATAAATGGAAATTTTATAAATAATACAACAAATTATGCGATAAGAATATACACAAATTGCGACGACAACGAGTTTTACGACAACATTATTAAAGATAATAATGGTATCGGAGTAGAACTTGTTGAACCTTTGAACGATAATAACATATTTTATAGAAATTCCTTTATTTCAAATGCAGTTAACGTGTTTGATAACGGAACGGCAAACTTCTGGAATAATTCAATGATTGGGAATTATTGGGATAATTACACAGGTGTAGATTTAAATAACGATCATATTGGTGATTCTCCATATAGTATTCCTGGTGGAGCAAATTCAAACGATAGTCTTCCTATTGTGGATCACGCACCTCCAACTATTACAATTTATACCCCGACTTCAAGTGAATATGGTACTAATGCTCCTGAGTTTAATATATTTGTTAATGAAACTTATGTTTATTCAATGTGGTATACAATAAATAATAGCGGTACAAAATACTACTTTACAGAAAATGGTACAATTGATCAATGCGCATGGAATGTTTTAAGTGATGGTAATGTAGTTATTGCCTTTCATGCTCGAGATATTGCATGGAAAACAGGTTCTAATTCTGTATTTTTAGTTAAAGATACCTCCCAAACCCCTGATGGCCCACAAAACCCAGATAACGGATCTCCTTCCCTTGAGATAATTGTTATAATTGTTATTAGTGTTATTGTAATATTGGTAATTGCAATTGCTGGAATTGTAACGAGAGGGGCTTTAAATAAAGGAAAAATAAAGAAATCAAGAAAATTGAATGAAGAACAATTATCAGAAGCACATTACTTTAAAGATATCACAAGCATTATTACAATTTTAGCTATACATAATGAATCAGGCTTATGTCTATCTAAAATTGCACTTCATGGCGGTATTGGATTGGACGAAAATTTATTCACTGGCTTTATATCTGCTATAGGAAATTTTAAAAATGAGCTTGCTAACCAAATGGGTCTACAAGTTCGGGGTGTAGGTGGAGATAATATTATTCAGTATAATGAATTTACAATAACCCTCATGGATGGAGAATATCTTAGACTAGGTTTAGTTTCTTATAACAGTCTTGGAGATTCAATAAAAGAACAGTGTGGACAGGTTTTAAGGGCTTATGAAAATAAACATGTTAATGATTTAAAAAACTTTGATGGTGAACTCAAAACTTTCGATGACTTTAAGGAAACAATTGAAAAAGGACTCGAGATGAATCTCAATAGAAAATGCATCATTAATGTAAAAGAATTAAATAATTATGATGCTCATGAATCATTTATAACCATTTTAAATGATCTTAATTCAAGATCTGATGGGTTTTATCCTGCAGAAATCGCGTTTACACTTGTGCAAGAAATGAATATTTCAGATCAAGAAGCTAATCTAATGGTCTATGAAGCTTATAAAAATCAAATATTTTTACCTATATACTAAAAATTTGGTTAAGAGAACAAAAGATAAACAAACTATTCGAAAGTATATTTCTCCGCCGATTATTACTACTTTTTTTATTTATCTATCAATCATTTTTTCAAAATTTAGTGATTCTAATCTTAAATATTGGTTATAAGCTTGCTGAGGATCGCCAGCGAACATCTTTTTGAATTGTGGTTTTAATACTAAATTTATTAATCCCGCGATAATCCTCTTAAAGATTCCTATTCTAGTGTCGTAATAATATTGCTTATCATCTTCCAGCCATCCTTGTTCAAACCAATATTTATAATCGGCATTAGTTTCATCTATTGCTATATTATGTAGTGTTTTTCTTATTTTAAATGCAAGAACACCTCCTAAACTTGGTTTTTGATATCTTTTCCCGTTTAATGCCTTGATGAAAACTTTACATGTAGTCTTTATTTTCTTAATTATCTTTTTTTCTGCTCCTCCAATGGGTATTGTCCGTACCTCTAATCGGTGGACGAAATTAAATCCCCAAGAATTAGCTACTTGATTGAAATACTTTGTAATCTTCTTTGCATCTGCGATACCTTCATTACAAACTCCTATTGCGATTTTACCGAAAAAACAAGGTCTATGAAAAATGTAAGAAAACCTGTCAAAAAAGTTTTTCATGAGTGCTGGAATATGTAGAGCATAAGCAGGAGCCATAAAGATTACGCCGTCTGCTTGATTAATTTTGTTAAAAATATCGTTCCGATCGTCATTCACTCCCGGACATTTATCTTCCCCTCTAAAAAAACAATTCAAACATCCTCTACACGATTCTAGATTAACATCTTTAAGATATAAATATTCAAATTCAACCTCCTGAAGCAATTTTAATTCATATTCCAGTTTTTGCATGATTATGGTTCCATACCCTTTTCTAGGACCACCCATTATTGTTAAAACTTTCATCTTCAATTCGTTATATTGTTTTATTGAGGATTTTAACCTAACTTAAACTAATCCATTTCAAATTCAAATTTAATTAAGACTATTCCACAGTCTTGAGTGGAATCAAACCGTTGATTAATATAATATAATAAATTTTTATATTTAAACTTGTTGGATCTACATAGTACTTGTCAATCCAACATAGTTCTAAATACTATAGAAGAGCCTTTATATACTAATTTATCATAATACGATTATACTATTTTTTTCTTCAGTTGGGATATAAGGTGTTACTAGAAAATAATGGGTTTTAAAGGGGGTATTATGTATGGAAACAAGATATAGGATTGGTTTGGTTGTTTTAGTTAACTTTATTCTTCCTTTACATGTATTGTTATATTTTGGAGCCTTCAATATGTATTTCGATTACGCTATGAATTTATGCTATTTATCTTTTTTAGTATTAGGAAGTAAAGATTTAGAGACTGATAAAAGGGAATTCAAACGATTAACCATTTTGAAGGTTTTCCCTGTTATACTCTACTTTTATTATATTATAACTCAAGTAGGATATCCTTTTGTAAATATGATATTAGGGTATAGCCTAGATTTTTTCTTTCTCAATTTCATATTATCTAACGCCCCAGACTTATATTGGGTAATACGAACCATATCCTATTCTGCTACATTTCTTTTAATTTTTGGCTTAATGTTATTTGGATTTAATAACAGAAAATACTATGGAAATTACGTGATCGCGTTCGCAGTTTTATATTTAGTAGACAGAGTCTTTAGTTTAATTAACGCCATTACTTTATCATATAACGCTACATTTTATCTCCTCTTCCTTTATGCCACTTTTATATTGGTCTCAATTTCAGCTAGTTATTTGATATTTTTTGGACAGAGAATAAGAAATAGCTATTTCACTTTAAGCGGAATTATGTTTTTCGGATCTATTTTTGTTAGATGGATATTCACTTTTATAATTTTTATCGTTAGCCAAATAGAAATTTATTCTGTAATAGCACTTATACTTTCTTTAATTGGGGTGGTGGTTTCAGGGCGTTTTATAGAATTAGGTGGTACTTTCAAGCGAGGGATCCACATCTTTATCACTCACGCTGTTGCAGATTATAATAGATACAGGATTAATGAAATTGCACAATTTTTAGAAAACCAAAAAGGAATACGCTATGTATATTATTGTGAAGCTGATTTAACGGGAAATATTGATGCTTGGATGCAAAAAACGGTGCCACGCTGTCAATTACTACTATTCATTTCGACTGAAAAATCATTGAATTCGGCTGATTGCGCTACTGAATTAAGTATTGCTCGAGATAAGGGGTTGACAATCATTCCCGTATTGGGAGTTGGGCTAAGTTGGGATGATTTGAAAAAGCTAGATGTTCATAGAGAAATTGGTGCTAGCTTTGATCCAATGGAATTTGAAG